>NZ_JAUBUC010000023.1:0-54607 GCF_036705285.1 Microcoleus sp. B4-C1
CGTCCAAAAAGGACGGGCGGGACGCCCATCCCACAATAACAATTAAAATTGTAAGTTATTTAATTCGCGATCCTAACCTTGGATTTGAGCATGAGGTCGATCGCTCTCGATGCGATACTAGAGAAACGATGATGTCTGTCCAATTATAGATCACCTTTTACTCTAAACTCTTCCAAGCGAGAGATGATTTTTGGTTTTTTGAAATTTACTATAATAATACCCTCTAATCACTCAAATAATAGATTTTTAAAATGATGGGAAAAACAAGCCTAATAAATTCATGACAGGGAATCCAAAAAAACTTGATCCCGGATAAATCCTATATTGCACTGTTCAATAGTGCGGAAGGTTTTTCTCTGCTCCCATGGCTAATTTTCTAAGATTTTGAGACAGTGTGGATAATTAAATCAATGTCATCTCGACTCCTGACGCGACATTAAATTCGACTTTTTTATTCTGCTTGCCCTCTAAAGCTTGTAGTATTGTTCCCAAAAAGCCCGCTGTATTGAATGTTAACCTGGTTCTATTTATTACATTGACACGAGAAACTCATGGAAAACACATTGTTCGATCGCACATTTCGCGACAGCGAAGGCCAAATTGTTATAGCTCAGATGCCAAATCTACCACTGAGTGTCGGAATTGTAGCTAGTTTATTAACGCTCATTGTTACAACAGGTAAAATTAATTTAGGGTTGGATCTAGTAGCCTTTGGCTCTTTGTTTACTTGGGCTTGGGAAGAATTATTTCAAGGCGTTAATTACTTTCGTAGAGCATTAGGTCTGATTGTGCTTGTTGGTATAATTGCAGGGAAACTTCAATAATTAGGTCAGCATAAATCAAATCAAGAAGGTATAGCAAAACCTTTAATCAGGCGAATGAGGAACGGTGGAGAGGTTGACAGGCTGTAATGGACAATCCAAAAATTAACACCAATCGGATCTGGGAACACCTGAACAATGCTCAACTTATACGCTATCTGCTACTATTTGCGCTGGGCTGGGCGATCGTGCAGGTGTTGGCATATTTTGAAACGGTTCTGATTGTTTTTATTTTTGCAGCTATTCTAGCCTTTCTGCTAAACTACCCAGTCAAATTTGTATCTCGTTTCATCCCTCGTTGGGTAGCGGTTGTGCTGGTGTTTTTACTTGCCTTGTTGATTCTAGGTGGGTTAATGGCAACGCTAGGATTAGCTATAATTTCCCAAGCACAGCAGTTATTGGCACAGGCTCCTCAATTTTTAGAGTCGGCGATCGCACTGTTGGAAACACTCCAATCGTTTCTGCAAAAGCGCAATATTACGGTCGATTTCAGCACCTTTGAGACACAACTGCGCGAACAAGCCCTCGGCATCATTGGCATGGGTTTTTCCACACTGCAAAATGTGTTATTAAACTTGCTAGATGTGATTGTGATTGCGGTGGTTGGCTTCTTTATGCTCCTAGATGGTAGACGACTATGGAATATGATTGTGAGGTTGTTTCCAGCCGGCTTACGCGATGATTTGACCAGGGCAATCCAAAAGAATTTTCTGGGTTTCTTTTGGGGTCGGTTGCTATTATCAATCTTCTTCGGCATCTCTACCTTTCTGGTGTTTATTTTGCTGGATATTCCCTATGCACTGGTCATGGCAGCAATCGCAGGCGCATTTGACCTGATTCCCGGTATTGGCGCAACGATTGGGATTAGCCTCGTCTGCCTGATTATTCTGCCTCAAGGAATTCTGCTCAGTTTGAAAGTTTTAGTGGGTTGCATTGTCTTACAGCAGGTTGAAGAAAACTTACTCATGCCCCGTATTATGCAAGGCTCCATTAATATAAATCCAGTCATTATGTTCTTTGCGCTATTAGTAGGGGCGCGAGTCGCTGGATTGGTCGGAGTTTTTCTGTCGATCCCGATCGCGGGCGTGGCGATCGGCCTCCTGGATATTGATGAAATGCGTGGGGAAAAGACAGAGCAACCTTCTGGTTGATGTAGAAGCTAGTTGGCTTGAGGTTTCGGTTAAGATATTTTGTTGTGAATCTCTGGGAGAGCAATTATGAAAGGTTTAAAGGGAAAAAACGCACTAATTACTGGAGCGAGTTCAGGCATTGGGCAGGCGATTGCCATTCGTCTCGCCCAAGAAGGTTGCAACATTGCCGTTAACTATCGCAAAAGCTTAGAAGAGGCAGAAGATACGGAAGAAATAGCTCTGCAAAAAGCCTGTGGACAAGCATCGGAATGCGGCGTTGAAACCCTATTAGTTCAGGGAGATGTCTCCAAAGAAGACGACATCGTTCGTATGGTGAATACTGTCATTGATAAATTTGGTAGTCTGGATATCCTGATTAATAACGCTGGGATTCAAACAGAAACCGCATCCCATGAAGTGCCAACTGATGAATTCGATCGCGTGATTGCGGTGAATTTGCGAGGTGCATATCTCTGTGCGCGGGAAACCATTAAGCACCTATTGAGTGAGCAACGCCCTGGGGTGATTATCAATATTTCGAGTGTGCATGAAATCATCCCCCGCCCGATGTATATCAGCTATTCCATCAGCAAAGGCGGCATGGGGAATCTGACTAAAACCCTAGCGTTGGAATACGCAAACCGAGGCATCCGTGTCAATGCTATTGCGCCCGGTGCAACAATTACACCGATTAATGAAAGCTGGACGGACGATCCAGAACAAAAGGCAGTAGTGGAAAGCCATATCCCAATGGGACGGGCAGGCACATCGGAGGAAATGGCAGCATCGGTTGCCTTTCTTGTATCAGATGAAGCGGCTTACATTACGGGGCAAACGCTCTATATTGATGGTGGATTGACCCTCTATGCTGACTTTCGCGAAGCTTGGTCTGCGTAAGTTTTGTTGGAGAAACTATGTGGATGAAATAGGCGATCGCTGTCATTTTACCTAAAAACGGATTTGTTTGGGCGATCGCTTTCTTTACTCACCGGACACTAGACTAAACCGCACTAAGGTGTCATGCAGATATGATGGGAACGTGGCAGCCAGGAAGGCATTGCGGAGGAGTTAGACGCCAAATAATTAAAGCAGGTATTCTACTTCATAAACTTGGAATACGTTGTATCTGGCTTGGGTTTGCCGTTGTTATTAACTGTGCAACACGACCCAATTAATGCAATGTTGTCAAGTCCCGTTCGTTGACATGATTAATCTCAAATCCGGTAGCTTCGTCCGGCGTAAAATCGAATCAACAGTCAACAATCACGGATGGTGCAACCGGAATTTTTATATAATTAATCTGCGTTAATCTGTGTTTATCTGCCTGTATCTGCGGTTTAAAAAAGAGAATGTATTAACCGCCCCGGACAATGGATTGATGCTGATTCACGCAGATTAATAGAATAGATATATAAATGATTCCCCTGCTAACAAATTGATTTGATAGAAGCCCGTCAGAACAAGTCTATTTACCTTAACATTGGATAGTTAAAAGTATGACCGATAAACATAGCCAAAATGATCCATCATTGAATCCATTTCCGCTCAAAAATCTTGACGATTTGATTCGTCCTTTTATTGTTCCACCAAAGCAGCAAATTATTGTGCCATCACAGCGAGGAATTTCTCTAACAAAAGACTATGACCCAGCTTACAAAGCCAATCATCTAAAGAAGTCGAAAGCTAAAAGTCAATTAAAGGAAGGTATTAAAGCTTTAGCAGAATATCAAGATATTCTGTATGCCCAAAAAACCCATGCTGTACTAATCATTTTTCAAGCAATGGATGCGGCGGGTAAAGACAGTACGATCAAACACGTAATGTCAGGAATCAATCCCCAAGGATGTCAAGTGCATAGCTTCCAAGCGCCATCGACAGAAGAGTTAAATCATGACTATTTATGGCGTTGTTCCAAAGCCCTACCAGAACGAGGACGGATTGGAATTTTCAATCGCTCTTATTATGAAGAAATCTTGGTGACACGAGTTCATCCAGAAATCCTAGAACAGCGACCAATTCCACCTAGTTTAATCGACAAGGATATTTGGGAGCGGCGCTTTGAAGAAATCAACAACTTCGAGAAGCAATTAGTCAATAACGGGACGATTATCCTCAAGTTTTTTCTCAATGTGTCTAAGGAAGAGCAGCGAGAACGTTTTTTAGAACGGATCAATCGTCCTGAAAAAAACTGGAAATTTTCTGTTGATGATGCTAAAGATCGTACTTTTTGGGATGAGTACATGGCGGTATATGAAGATATGTTTAATCACACCAGTACGGACTATGCTCCTTGGTACATTATCCCAGCCGATCGCAAATGGTTCACTCGTCTTGTAGTAGCTGGCATCATTTACACTAAGTTGAAGGAACTGAACCTTGAGTATCCCAGTGTGAGCGAAGAAAAGCGTCAAGAACTTTTGCAAGCAAAGCTAGTTCTTGAGAGCGAGTAATTAAGGTAACGGTCAATCACCCGGCACCGAGCGGATTACCGATACGGTGCGGGCACAGAAATTGCCTAGTTGACCAGTCTAAGTGGTTCGCCCACTACGTTTAAGGCAAGTGTTATGGCGCGAGATTCCGACTTTGAACCAACGCGAAACTTGAATAATTAAACTTTGCTATGACAGAAACAATTAATCCGCTTTATCTAGCCTCCGAACTGGTTTTAAATAATGGCGATGGCTTAGGGCAAATCAGCTCTATTGTGGTAGCAGGAGTGGTGACTGCATTAGCGGGAATTGCGCTCTTTTCCATCTTAAGATTACCGTTAAGTTGGTTCGCTCCAGAATTATTAACCCAAACTTATATTCGTGTAGTGGTTGGCTCAAAAAACATAGTTTTGGTGTTACTAACTCTTTCAGCAATGGAAGTAATGTTACTTTTAGTTTCTCAAAGTAAATCGCTTAGTTTAATCGAGTTTTGCCTGAGTATTGGCATCACTATACTTAGCGGATGGATGCTGTCAAGACTATTTAGAGAATTTTTTAACACCACAATTTTAGGAGTAACTTTTGAGTCAAACCCCAAAGTTAAAGGCGAGTCAATCTTCTTAATTCGGTATTTGGGAGACTTTGCGATCGCTGTAACGTTAATTTTAGTTTTTTGTATTAGCCATAACATCAACGTTGTCGGCATAGTTGCCAGTTTGGGGATTGGAGGTATTGCCATTGCCTTTGCCGCTCAAAAGACTTTAGAGCAATTTTTGGGGGGGATTGTCTTAACCCTTGATCGTCCGTTTACTGTGGGTGACTATATCGGCTTATCGGATGGGCCTACGGGTAAGCAAGGTACTTTTGGTAAAGTAGAAAGTATCGGCTTAAGATCAACCAAAATTCGCACTTCTGGTAAAGGCACGCTCACAATTATTCCGAATAATGCGCTTACCCAAGCTACCATTGAAAATTTTTCCGGTGCAAAGAAAGTCATGTCTGTAATGGTACTTGAGTTTCTTAAATCAATATCTGCCGATGAGCAAGCATTGATCCGCCAAATTGTGATGGAATGTACTATGGATATTTTTGGTTTAGATTGGCGTAGTACAGAGGTTTCTTTTAGTGAAAATCAGGCTCAAGTTTCCTTTTTTATTCTGGGTTCTAATGAGTTATCGATGGAACTAAGACGACAATTGCTGGATTTGGCAACCCAAAAAATTACCAAGCAACTTCACAAACATGATATTTCTTTTATCCTTAACCAACCAACGATTTATGTGGATGCGCCAATTTCTATCTAAACAAGTAATTAGGCGAGCAATTAAACTGACTAGCTTATTTTTAGTGGTTTGTTTGTTGGTGTTTACTCCCATGAGTTTTGCTCAAAATCCTGCTCAAAATTTTAGTCAGAGTTTTGTTAATGGCAGTGCTCCGGTGGTTGTTGATGGGATTCCCCTTTTTAAGTTGCAAGCTGTGGAGCGATTTACAGCAAAGGAGCGCACCCAATTTGCTAATAATATTCTCAAGGAGGCGATCGCTAATGATCAATCCATAACTTTTGATGTGCGGAATGATGATAGTACCAGCGCTACTTCTATTTCCTTAAATAATAACTACCTTCTCACCGTTACAGCAAATGATGTTCTGCCAGGGTTTTCTCGAACTCAACAAGCTAATCAATGGCGGGCTATTCTAGAAACAGCGATCGCCAAAGCTAAAAAAGAACGCACTCCCCAATATATTTGGCAGAGAAGTCTATGGATTTTGAGCGTAATCGCAGCGCTGATCGTAGTGCGGCTTTTTTTGGGACTAGCAACCAGAATATTTAAGTTTCAAACTGGAATTTTCAGCAAGATTTTTTTTAGTTTTAGCTGGGGTGCGATCGCCATAGTCAGTTCCGAGTGGTTTCCCATCTTACGCAGTCTACGCTATCAGTTTCTTTCCCCATTTTCTCAGCCCCAGTGGCTGCTCTTCTTTGGAGCCATAGGAGCTTCTTTTGTATTTAGCCACTACGCTACCGATTTAGTAAAATTAGCGCTTAAAAAAATAGCTCCCCACGCCCTAGAAACTATCTATATAGAAATTGTTCAACCGAGCGATCGCCTTTTGGAATTTGCAGTTCTCAGTATTTGTATCAGTTGGTCTGTGAGCTTATTAGAACCATTAGTACCAGTCGTTTATAATCTCTTAAACCCGATTATAAATCTATTTTTAATTGGCAGCTTATATTGGTTATCAGTAAAACTAAGTAGCCGCTACCTGCGTACCTACGGATTCAAGTTGGGCGGCAAATTTAGCCCTAGTAGTGATGATGCCATTCTAGTGTTTGAGACCATTATTCATATCTTGATCTTTATTGCAGCTTTAGTTGCCTTTGCCAGCAGCCTCAACTTTGACTTGATTGGATTGGTGGCAAGTTTGGGGTTGGTGGGTTTAGCCGTCGCCTTTGCTGCTCAAAAAATTCTCGAACAACTGATTGCGACTTTAGTTTTATATCTTGATCGTCCTTTTGTTACTGGTGACTACATCCGCTTACCAGGTGGAGAATTAGGGAAAGTAGAAAGTATTGGTTTGCGATCAACCAAAATCCGTTCCCTTGGCACTGGCACAATTATTGTGATGCCCAATTCCATCCTTGTAAGTGTAGAAATTGAAAACGTTACTCTTGCCAAAAAAATCATGGTGTTATTTTATATGGACTTTGCTAGTGTTTTAGGGGAACGAGAATATGCCCTAGTACAACAAGTGATCATGGAAAAAACCGCTTACCTATCAGGGATTGATACTAACAGCACAAATATCTCTCAGGCTGATGGAACAGGAAAAAGATTAAGGGTTAGTTTTGCAATTTTAGGTTCTCAAGATAATGCGATTGAAGTGCGTAAACGTCTACTAGAGTTGGCAAGGGCTAAAATTGCCAAATCACTCTCTATCCATGGGATTGTCTTTACGATGGAAGACCCTACAGTTTATGTGCAGTCCCCGATTACAATTTGATTATTGTTGTGGAGTGTTCAACTTAAAGCAACTGTTTTGAGGGGTAGTCAATCGATTTTAGATTTTAGATTTTAGATTTTAGATTAAAGAATTGAAGCATTGACCCCACGGATAAATTCGGGGGTTCATTTATCGGATACAGGTTTTTTATTTCTGGACGGATGAATCCGGGGGCTTGTATCCTGGATGCTTTCAGTCAATCTCAAGCAATCCCCAATTACGAAGTAGTTCCTGGCAGCGTTTCAAATAACTCCTGAGCATCATACACTTGCTGACTAAATTGCTGAAAATCTTGCTCACAGAGTTTCAATGGCTCGATCGCTGAAACGTAACCAGACGCATCAAACAGAGCGCGATCGCGAATTTTAGGCAACCATGTGATATCATTTCCGGTTAAACCGGAATAATGTTGACTGTTGACGGTTGACGGTTCACTGTCAACAGTCAACCGTCAACAGTCAACAGTGAACTCAAATTTACTATTCCGATGCTAACGGATTTGATATGAGTTGGGGCAAGGCGATCAACTGCTGAAATTGATGAAAATGTTTCCTCAAAAACGCTCCTTTTTTATAAATTTGGACGGGCTACAATAGGTATGTTAAGTACATCCTTCTTGCTGGTTGCTTCTTGCTTCTTCTTTCTTACTTCTACTTATGACCACAAATTTATTGATGGTACCCGCCACGTGATTTATCCGTGGAATCAATCCAAAATCGAAAATCGAAAATCCTCAAGAAAGAGCATTTATCTCGCGCAAGTCAATCTAAAATCTAAAATCTAAAATCTAAAATCTAAAATCGACATTCCACTAGAATGACAGGAATAGGACTGCTTTCTAAGACGGCTTGAGAAACCGAACCTACTAGCACTTGTTCCCAAGGTTGATGTCCTCGTTTCCCGATCACAATATCTGTTACTTGCCGAGCTTGCGCCACGCGGACAATCTCTTCAGTCACAGTCCCAGAAAGACTCAGGAACTCATAGCGAATATCTGATAAGAGTCGTTGTGCTTGTTCTTGTAATTGGGCGATCGCCTTTTTATCTCCCAGATTATCCACATACAAAACAATCACATCCCCATCACTGCGCCGAGCTAAGTCTGCGGCCTTAGTTAAAACATCTGTTGTTAGGGGGGAAGCGTCTACTGCGGCGAGAAAAACTGGACGACCGGAAATAGCTACTTTGGTCGGGTCAACTTCGCCTTTTTCTAATAGTTTGGGAGCAAAGGTAGGAATTGCCCATGCACCCAAGGGAGCCGTTACTAAAATTGAGAGGGCTGCGATCGCCAAAATCGTCTCGCCACCAGCAATCCCCTGAGCTAGAGGAATCGCCCCAATTGCCGCCTGTACCGTTGCCTTAGCCGAATTTCCTGCTAGCAGAAACAGCCGTTCTTTCCCAGTCCAATTACTACCTAAAGTGGAAAGATACCAACCGAGCGATCGCCCAATCAGAGTCCCAATCGCCAACACCAGCAAACCAACCAGCAAGGTATTGCCTAATACATTAAGTTGAATACTGGCTCCCAGCAGCACAAACAAAATAATTTCCGCGATCGTCCACAAACTATCAAAACCACCCCGCAATCTTCGTGCTAAAGGCGCATCCAACTCAATCAGGAAAAACCCCGCCGCCATCACAGCCAAATAGCCAGAAAAAACCGGAATATGTTCTGCTGATACTACCAGCCCTAGGGCAAAGCCAGCAGCGACTAGGGAGTCCTGAACCGCAGTTTGAGTCCAGTTTTGCTTGACTAATAGTGACACCAAAATTCGAGCAGTCACCCATCCCAAAAGCACCCCCAAGGTAATTTGGATGATGATTTGAAATGGCAGCAATTGCAGAGGGCTGAGGGTGATTCCTCCCAGTAAGGTAATGGCTGTAGCTTTCCCTTGGGACAGAAACGCTAGCAGTAGGCTAAACACCAGCAAAAGCAATACATCTGACAAGGCACTCCCCGTCAGAATCGCATCGGGAATTCCTTTTTTTACTCCCCAACCTAGACTTTTTAACCGCAGCATTCCGGGAACAATTACTGCTGGAGATTCCGCGCCAATGATGCAGCCTAGCAGTAGCCCCGTCCAAAAATCAAACTGAAGTAGCCACATCGCAGCGACAGCAATGGCGATGGCCTCGCAAGCTGCCGGCAGAAAGCCTAATCGCAGCGCCACGGTTCCCTGTTGGGATAGCTTTTCGCGATCGAGTCCTAACCCCGCCTTCATCAAAATCACCATCACGGCTATGGTACGAAGGGAATTCGCTGCGCCCAAAACCTCTGGGCTAATGACATTCCCCAGTTGCGGGCCTAATAAAATGCCCACCAGCACCATACCTACGAGTGCTGGAGCTTTCAGCCGTCGAGCAATCTGCCCGACAAAAAAGCCCATTAATAAAATCCAGATTATACTTTCTAACATCACGCCACCTTAAATTTGAATCGATGAAGGTGACTTGTAGGGGAAAGATCGATCGAGGCATCCGCACCATCCTACCCTTCCGCCACAAGTCGGAACAGTAGGAGCCATCAGCCTTTTAAACGTTATGAAGATTATTAATAACGCAGGGCGGTTTCGGCGAGCTCCATCGCCATCATTACTTTTATAGCACTCTTGAAGCTGATAAGCTGTTCGGCATTTAAATTGTATGTCAAAAAAAATCAAAGTCTTGTGGGGAGTAGGGCCCAAGCGTCCCGCCCGCCCTTAATATACAATTTAAATGCGCGACAGCTTATTCCATTTCCGTGCCTCCCGGAATGCCTATCCTTGTTCATAAACTTCGACAGTTTGAATCCATCTTTTTGGGATGGAAACTAGCTCATATCCTGGAAGGATTACTATAGCACTCCTTCCAGGAGTCGTACAAAGATTTAGGGGTAATGCCTTTCTTTATCTACCCGGCCTCCTGGGGGCAACCACGGGGGGTTTGCCCCTACAAGAATTACACAAATGATTTAGCATTAGGATTGTTATAGGTAATTGAGAAGGGTGCACTATCTCAGTTATATTGGATTTTTACCCAAATTAAATAACCTTCTTTTTCCTAGCTCTTTATAAATTTATAAGGGCGATATTTTGCCCAATCTCGCTCGATCGCCTCGCAGCACCTGCCACCTTCAAAGCGTACAAACTACTGGCATTATCTACGTACAAAGGCGTACCGTTTGACAAATATTCCAACACCATATCGGTGTCTTTGGCAAACAAGCCGCGCCGCGTTCCTACTTTGATGTTGCGCCGATTTTCTCCCTGAATTAATTGACCGGATTCAGGAGTAAAAACCAGCGTTCCTGCTTCACCGTAGATGGTAAAAATGTTTTCCGACTGCCAAAAAGTCTCTCCTTTTCCATAAACAGCTTCAGCGACAACGCCATTGGCAAAGCGCAACTGTGCGTTGCACAAACAAGCTTTGTAGAAATCCGGCTGACTGTCCCAAAATTGAGCTTGACAGTTAACGCTTGCCACTTCCCCGAACAAATCAGTAAATCGGTGCAGTCGCGAAATTGCACCAACTAACGGAAACCCAAAGAGGGAATGTTGATAAGTCCACCGCTGCGGCGCTGGATGTTGAGGAGTAATAGTAATGTAGCGGGCGTAAAAAACTTTACCGATTAAGGGCAAAGATTCTTTGATTGAGGAGTGCAAACCGCCTAAGAGTTCGATGTGTTCGATGTGGAGGAGTTTTTGCTTTTGGGCTGCAAGTTCGATCGCCCTTTCTGCTTCAGATACGTCTAAAGATAGAGGATATTCCACCACAACGTGCTTGTTATTTTCTAGGGCGGCCAGGACGATCGCCCCGTGATCCCGGTTCACCGTACAGACAATTACCAAATCTAAATCGTCTCTTTCTACTAGCTTGCGCCAGGAAACCGCAGCTTCTGCCCCGAACCCTTGACAAAAGGCTGCGGTTTTTTCCGGGGAGTGGCCCGCAACTGCTACCAAGTTCGATCGCCCATCAGCTTGAATTGTCTGAGCCCTCAACTTAGCGGCAAAACCAGTACCCACAATCCCCACGCGAATTGGAGAATTAACTGAAAAACCAAAGCGAGTATCAATATTAGTCATGGGATTTGAGATTTAAGATTTTAGATAGTTACAGACTTGCGGTGCAGGGGTTTAGGGGTTCTATGGCCCCGATTTTAACCTGTGGTTGTGGTGCGATTTATGCGATCGAGCCTTCAACACCCAAGTCTTGATGTCGATCTAACTATACATTTCACCGCCTGCTGGGACTTGCCTTGCAGCAAGTCTTGCTGAAACTCGATCGACACACCGCATACCCACAACCCGGTTTTTGTGCTGTAGGGCTCAAAACAGGATTTTTCCTAGAAACCGGATTATTTCGCGCAAGTCTTGCGGCAACAGTATCACAAGGCTGAACCCAAGATAGGTATAAGTAATCAAGATGAAATTAGAAAAAGTTATAACTAATCCCATTCAAATGTTTTGTAAATAAGTGTGTCAACCTCCCTTATATCCCCTAATATCATAGAGGGAACGAACCTAATACCTAACCTCAAAGCTAATAGAGCCTTGAAGGTTGCATTAGGAAAAATTATCAATCTTGTTGAATTTTTGAGAGGATTTAGTGCATGGCAACTTACAAAGTTACCCTCATCAGCGAAGCCGAAGGAATTAACCAGACCATTGACGTTGATGACGATACTTACATTCTTGATGCTGCTGAAGAAGCAGGACTCGACCTCCCCTACTCTTGCCGCGCTGGAGCTTGCTCCACCTGCGCCGGCAAAATTACCAAAGGCGAAGTTGACCAATCCGACCAATCTTTCTTGGACGACGACCAAATCGAAGCTGGATTTGTCCTCACCTGCGTCGCCTATCCCAAGTCTGACTGTACGATCGAAACTCACAAAGAAGAAGAGCTCTACTAAGAAAGGACGCTCTGCGTGATACCCTAAGAAACCCGGTTGCTCGTTTCCAGAATTAAGAAGCTGAAATACGGCAATTATTTTAAGAAACCGGGTTTCGGTGTCTAACACTGCAACAAAGCCGCCAGCAGTCTCTCACTCCCATCTATGAATTCGTAGCTGTTTGAGCAGATAGCTGGCCCAATAATTTTAGATTTTAGATGGCCGATTTTAGATTAACTGTGAAACCAATCTAGAATCCAAAGTCTAAAATCTAAAAGTTTTACGGCTAATATTTAGTCTGGCGTGGCGCGGAATTTATTTGTGTAGTGGCGATTTAACTCGCCGACTCTTAGGCCGACTTCGATCGACTATTCGCGCCAAAATGTAATGTTATCGCTAAGCGGGACAACTTGAGCGCCGGGAAAATAAAAGCCCAGAATTCGAGATCCATTCCAGCCCAAATTAGCCAAATTGTAAGAACCAGTCTGACTCATTCCCACACCGTGCCCAAAACCGCCTCCGACAAAAGCATAACCATTGAGAGTTTTGTCGGGATTGTAAATTGGTTCTAGGTAAAAAAGCGTGCTAATCGGCGGGTAAAAAGCATTGCGAATCTCGTCTTTGTCGATATCAATCGGGCCCAAGTCAGTTTGAACCTTCATTTTCAAAACTCGACCTGCGGGCGACCTTTCTACCACTTCCACCTGAGTGACAGTTTTCAAATTAGCCATCGGGTGCTGTTTCTTCTGAAGATACTGTTTGAGAAATCCACCAATCGCCGTCAAAGAAGCGGGTTCGCGCCACCGAAAAGTGTCTTGTTTTTCCTCATTAAACCCTTTTTCCAAACTGATAAAGCGGCGAAAGTTGTTTTCGTCAGACAAACTCTGCTTGGACAAATCCCAGACATTATTGGGGGAATCGACGATCGATCTCAAATATGGACGTTCCGGGCCCTGCCACACATCGTTAAAAGAGGCTGTCACGCCGCCGCTAGACGCGGAATAGAGCGCGTCTACTAGCTGATTTTCGTAAGTTAGCACCAAACCGCTCGTTTGGGCGATCGCCTTATCACTTTGCGGGTAAACCTCCGTCAAACCCTTATAAACTTGACAGTTAACATCAGCGCACAACTCATAATTATCCACAGCAAACCGGCGCAAATTTCTCAGGGCGTAGGTTCTCGCCAAAATAGTTTGAGCGACAATCGCAGCGTAAGGCGAAAAAGCCCCGATTTCGTGAGGAACAACACCCCGCAAATAAGTTTCCGTCAGCACTTCATTCACCAAAGTATAAGTGCCGTAAGCATTTTTTTGCAGGCGCAAATTCCCACCATAACGGCGAGTTTGTTGAATAGCTTTTTCTGGTTCAATAGCTGTCGCCTCTTGGGTAGTTTGTTCCAATACCTCAATCACATTTTTCCCTGCCGTCACATCCAACTCATTGCGGTTGAAGCGAAAGCCGTTTAAAACCCAAAATGCCTGGGGTACTTGTTTTAAAACTTTGGAATCCAAAAAAGCTGTTGTGTTCCCTTGAGCTTGCAAACTTTGCAACAGCCAGCGCCGCACCAAAGGAGAGTTGTAAATATCTCTTTTTGCCCAAACTTGCCAGCGAAAAGGTTGAGCAATTTCTACCTCAATTCCCTGGGCGCGCCACTGATTAGCGCTATCTTCTGCACTCTCGAAACTGCGGTGGGAGCTCAGAACAACTCGTTCTTCTACTGTCGGCGTTTCCAGAGGTTTCGGGGCTATTTCTAACTTGACGCTAGCAGCAGTTTTGGTTTCTATGCCTTGAGGAGTTTTGTAACGCAAAGTTAAGCTGTCGCCCGGTAATGCTTTCAGCGTCAGTTTGTCGGTTGCTTTCGTGCCAAACCGCTGCACCACGCCGATTTTGATGGGTCTATTTTGGGGACTTTGGGCGTATCCCGCAGCGCTGAAAAGAGGTAACAGGCACAATGCGGTGAAAACAGTGCTAGAAATGCAGCTAAACCATTTGTAATTGGGAGTTGGAGGTGCTTGAGCGAACACGGTTATCTGTCTCGCGATAGTTGAAATTGGGGGATTTTTGATTGTACGTTAGCACATTTAGCGACTGCTATAGGGGAATTGCGGAAGATAAGGTGGTTTGGTTGCCAGAATTCTGTTAAGCAGCTAGGCGCAAATAAACTTTACATCAAGCAATTTTGAGCTATTACCCACCCCACAATCTTATTACGGGTAATTCAATGAAAGCGAGTTTACCTACTTACTTGCTGTTTCCAATATTGGTAGGCGGCATAGGCCAAGGTGACAGCGCCGGTAACTATAGCCGCTTCATCAACCTCAAATTGCGGGTGATGGAGGGGATAGTTCGGTTTGTCAGTCAGTCCCACTCCTAAGCGAAACATGGTTCCCGGTGCGTGTTCTAAGTACATCGAAAAATCTTCCGCGCCGAGGGATGGTTCTGGTAAAATTTCGACGCGCGATCGACCTAAAGCTTCTAAAGCCGCAGTTTCGACTAATTGGGTGAGTTTTGGGTCGTTTTGAACTCCGGGCACGCCGCGCTTGTAGGTGAGTTCGTACTTAGCGCCGTAAGTCGCGCAAACGCTAGAAACAATTTGTTCGATCCAAGCCGGCAGTTTTTCGTGGGTTTCGGGATGCAGCGATCGCACGGTTCCCAATAATTTTACTCGATCGGCAATCACGTTCGGCGCTCGTCCGCCGTTAATTTGCCCGATCGTCAAAACCAGTGGCCTCAAAGGATTTTGCGTGCGGCTAATTGCCTGCTGCAAAGTGGTAATTATCTGAGAAGCAATCCAAATTGCGTCGATCGCCTCGTGGGGACGCGCACCGTGGCCGGATTCGCCCATCACAATCAATTCTATGTCATCTGCCGCCGCCGTCAGTGCCCCGTGGCGGATACCGATGGAACCGCCCGGAATCGTCGGGAAAACGTGCACTCCGAGGATGCCGTCAACATCTTGCATTGCCCCATCTTTAATCATCCATTGAGCACCTTGGGCAATCTCTTCCGCCGGCTGAAACAAGAAGCGGACGTGACCGGGCAATTTTTCCTCTAGCTGAGACAATATCATTGCTGCGCCCAAACCGACGGTGGTGTGGATGTCGTGGCCACAGGCGTGCATCACTCCCTCGTTGCGGGAGGCAAATTCTAAGTTTGTGCGTTCTTGAATCGGCAAAGCGTCCATATCGGTGCGAATTGCCAGCCAGCGGGACTCGCTGCTGTTGCCTTTGATTTCGCCGAGCACTCCTGTTTTGCCGATTCCTTCGATCGCGCGGACTCCGCTGGATGCGAGAACTCCGGCTACGTAGGCGGCGGTTTGATATTCTTGGCCGCTGAGTTCGGGGTGGGAGTGGATGTGGCGGCGAATTTCGATTAAGCGGGGGGCGAGGGTGGCGGCTAATTCTTTGATGCGGGGAAGCATGAATTTAGTTGGGGAGTGCGGTACAAGTTGTAGTCAACTAGGTTAACGCATATGTTTGGGGGTGAACAGGGTTATAAGGCGCAAATGTGCGATCGGGCTTTTGGATGGCAATGCTATTTCGTTTGTGAATAGGATTTTTTTTTTAACCGCAGAGGGCGCAGAGGACGCAGAGAATAGAGAGGAAAGAGAGTTAGGTTGAAACCAGGAATAAACGTCTATATTCTAGGTTCAAAGGCTGATTTTTAGTTAATAATATGATGTCCGGTCGAGCAACCGCGATTTTTGTAGGGGCGGGTTCACCAACAATACCTGTTAATAATTTACTATCTCAAAAACCCGCCCCGACCGGGATATTAGGGTCGATGGATCGGACATGAGATAATTTCTGGTTGTGATATCATCAAATAGTAATTTTATCAAAATTATGACCTATGATTAGCTTGGGATTCTGGAATATAATTATTATAATTACCGTCGCTTTGTTCCTCAAATTTAATTGGCGATTAGATACCGAAAAAACAGCATGGCAAGATTCTTTGTTTTTCAAACATCCTTCGAGCCAAAGGTTGACTCAGTTTTTTCGTCAACCTATCGTTAACTTTATTTTGCAAGCAGTTATTGTATTAGTTCTCACCCGATTTCTCTGTTATACCGGTTGGTTGGTTTACAATCTGACTACTAGGCCCGATCCGCCTTACTGGGATTTTAAGTGGTTTTATGTGGCGAGTAGATTAGCCCATCAGCATTTGAGTCCCTTTAATGTGGAGGTGTTTAACATCGGTTTCTGTAGCATCACAAAAGTGTGTGGGTTTATTCCATCTTTTGTTTATCCACCTAATATCATTCCTCCGCTGTGGTTTTTGGGCTATTTCCCGATGAAGACTGCATTCACCATCTGGACTTGGCTGCATCTTATTGCCACAGGTTTTGTTTTATGGGGAGCGAATATCTTGTTGGTGTCGCACTCACGAGCTTTTAGGACTATTTGTAGTATATCAGTTGCATTCCTCTACGGTTTTGTCTTCGATCTTCAAGTTGGCAATGTGGCAACTTTTATTGCGGTTCTGCTGTTATGGATGTTTATTTATGCTAGAAAAAATCAGGATTTAATTGCTGGATTTTTATTAGGAATTGCCATTTTTAAACCAACATTAGTTATATTGTTTATTCCTTATTTTTTAATCAAAAGACGGTTTCAGCTAGTTTTTGTATCTATAGTCACGGTAACTTTGTTGGCAGTTATAGGTCTAGCTGTAACGGGCAATTCTTTAACAGGATTTATACAGGATGCGACTCGTGGATTTCCACTCTGGCTCAACGATCCATCGAATAATGCTTATATTTCTATGAGTCGCCTTGATTTAAGGGTTATGGGGCCGAGATTTTTCCCCGATAGTCCCTTCGTGGCGAAGCTATTTTCGGATTTAATTATTCTGGTGCTAGTTGGTTTAGTGAGTTGGTATTTTTACAAAAAACAATCTCGCAATGCTTGGTCAAAAAAAGTTGATTTATCTGAAATGGTGCTAATTTCCACTTTGAGCATTGCTATCAACTATTCACAGCCCACCAGTTCTGTGATGTTAGCACCGGCGGTGGTTTTTTTGCTGAATGATTTATGTTTTCAGATTAAAAATTGTGCCTTCTCTAGGCAAAGAATGTCGGTTTGGTTATTGGGGGTTGGCTGTGTCATGGTGCAAACCGCTGTGATTCATGGCGGGCTGTTGGTGTTTCTAGGAAAGCGGTGGAACTGGAAGGGGGGGGAATTGCCTTATTTGTTTAAAGTAACTATTTTTTCACTACCGAGTTATGCGATTTTAGGCCTTACGTTAAGTGTTTTAGTCTTAGCAATTACATCTCTTCGTCAAAAACAGGTTGCTGAATTTGACCTACCGAGCTGAAGCAGGAAATAGACATTTATCTGGCCAAGAGTAAGTAATAGGTAGGGTGTTCAAAATGTCATTTTATAACCAATTTATTCATTTCTCTCTTCTCTTCCTCTGTGCTCTCTGCGTCCTCTGCGGTTAAATCATTCAGAGTCGCTGTCGATTTTCTGTTGCTGCGATCGATCGTCGCTGTGAATTCTCCCCTCAGATTTAGCCTCATCTACTGCTTCTTGAATTAATGTCAACACCATATTCGAGACCGGCCGATAATGCGATTTGGCTAACCGCTCTAGGTCTGCTTTAAGTTCTTCTGGAAGATATACAACTATTCTGGGGAGTTTTGCTGGCAAGGCTGTTATTTGTGCTTTTACTGCCCTATTGTACCTTACCGCGTCACCGTCCAAAACAAAGTACACGGCAGGACACGCAGGCAGTTGAGAGCGATCGCGGGCAGTGGTAGTTGGTAGTTTAATCGTCTTTGGATTCATTAAACTTGCCTTCCTTCTGCGCTCTTTCGAGTCCTTCTTCCACCAAAAGTAATGCCATTTGGGAAATCGAACGACGCTCAATACTCGCCAGTTTTTCTAACTTCTCCTTAATTTCGGGTGGCGGGTAAAAGGCAACTCTAGGAGATTTTGCAGGACTCACATTGTTTGGGGGTAGCGTGTTCACCATGTCATTTTAGCTGACTGCAAATTTTTTAGAGATTTTTTAAGCCAAGGTAGCACACCACAATCTAGTTTATGCTATAGTAGTCTAAACACCCAAAAACCAAACCCCCACCGCTCAGACTCACGATCGTTCGGTGGGGGCTTGAACTCCCATATTTAGGAGGAAACTCTATGATATCACCGCCAAAGTCAGTTCCCGAACTGCTCCGGGAAGAAATTCCTGATGTACCTCAAGGTAAGCAACCGATTCGTTTGCTGTTGTGTGGCGTTCCCAAAGCGGTAGACAGCATCGTTAATCTGTTGCACGTTTTAGGTTTTGCAGAAGTTGGGGAATGGAGCCCGCCTCTACCATCGCCTCTAGCGGGTGAGGTAATTCGGATTTTAACCCGTTACTGGAAAGAGTAATCTTTGAGGGCGATCGCATGAATTGGAAAAGTGCGATCGTCCTTTCTGTCTCATTGAAGAGCGATCGTTATTTGTCAAGGTGAAATCGCTTCTTTTCTTGACAAATACTATAATCAATGGTAAGTAATATCCTATGTCAATTACATGAGAAATAAGTGTTCGAGTTGAGCGTATAAAGCAGGATATAAACAATTAAGAGGGAGGTTTAGATCCTTTTTTTCTATTACTGTCCCTGTGAGTAATTTGAAGGTTCTCTATAGAATCTACTCCCCCGATGCTTAATGGTGTATTATGATCTACCTCAATATCATCTCCTATAAATAGAGGTGCTCCTGAGATAGCACAGCGATTATCTTGTCCTCTAAGTTTTTCAAGCTTTTCGGCTTCAGAAAGTTTAGCTTGTCTTCGCTTCATTGCATACTTTTCCTGAAAGTTTTGAGCTTTTGATCGAAACAAATCTTTGGTGAAACTTTCTGAAGGATTGCTTAAATTAGAAAATATATTTTGCAAGTCTTGTTTCATGTTTAACCTGTGAAACTTAACCATTTCAAGATTAAGTGGATTGACAAGATACCACAGAATGTAAAAGTCTTGTTTTGTACGCCTACATGAACGAACTTGTCTTTGCGCTTTGAAGAGGAAATTCAATTCATCACCAAAAAACTTATCTAATGCTTCTTTGCCTCCTTCAACATCTCTATCCAGCAAAATAAGCTTCACTTTTTTTACAAAGCTTTCTACATTTTTGATACCTTTGAGAAAGTTAGTCTTTACCTCTTCATCTTCAAAAGCACTTTGAAGTAGCCTAGTAATTTCGTGTGAGGAAACTCTTAAATTGATGCCATCGTTTCTATTATAAATAGACCAACTCTTATGAGCCTCCTTCCTCTTCAGGCGCTGATATTCAAGGTACGCTAAGGATGTATAAAGTTCTTCATTTTCCATCCTATCTCTATCATTACTGCTTTTGACAAGTTTGATATAAAACCACTGTCTATGCTTATCAAGATTTTTTCTGATAGTTTCAATAATATCTCTATCTACCCAAGAATTCCACATCTCGAAAGAATTCTCTCTAATCGGATATGGCTTGTTATTGAGCCTAACAAAAAGATCAACTGGGTTAAAATCTGGATTTAGATTTTCTTGAATTTCGACTACCAAGAGTCCAAAGTCTAAAATTTTATCTTGTAAAGAAGCATCAAAATCTTTAAGATCATTGTAGGTTTTATTGTTTAAATGCTTCAGTATTTTTAATCCTTTTAAAGCAAAGCCAGAGTTTTTGCTTGTACATTGATTACCGTTTTCATCCATGTAGTTTTTACATATAAAACCTAAAATTGTTAGTAGACGTTGTTGTCCATCTATCACTTCAGAAACATCATCTTTACGCTTATAAATAAAGATTGGAGGAAGGCTGATACCTAAAAGAATACTTTCAATAATTGAAGATGCTTTAGATATATTAATTACTTCCGATCTCTGGTAAGAAGGACGAACAAGAAACATATCACGATCCATCACTGTCGCAATATCATCTATTGAATTTAGCGATGGTTCGGGTTTTGTTACTCTTAGAGAGGCTAACTCACCGAGTATTGTAACCGTATCGTCATTTTTACTCTTCCTAATGAGATTTAATTCATCTCTTGTCTTCTTGTTACCCTCTAAATAGACACGAAACTTTACACTAAATTCCTGCTCAAATAACTTCGCCGTAAACGAGAAACGTTCTTGAACATTACTATAGTAGTGAGAATCAATAAACTTATGATTGTTATCTGAAATTGCCTGACCTAAGCGTTCAATTAGAGCGTTATTATCCACCTTAGATAAATCAATGTTTTCAGCATCTAATACTTGAATTGCCCATAACAAACATTCAAAAGCTGGTCGTTTTAAAATTAGATTTTTATCGCTAAATATCTGCTTCATTCGATGAACCAGACGAATTTTTTCTACAAATTTATTACATAAATCATCTATATTATCTACTTCATTTGTCATGTGTTCATACAATTTATCTAACGTTTCAGTTCTGTTGTTTCCCCATGAGTAATACCTAATAGGAAACTTGTAGAGAACTAAATACCTACGAATAAACTGTAGTATTCTTCCGCGATCAGAAACTCTTTCACTCTCCTTCGGCAAGAAAAGGTCAGTAATCATGTTGCAGAATTCAGAGTCTTGTTTTACCAAATTCTTGAATTTCCGAAAGACTGAATCTGTATCATAGAGAGCATTATCTATTTCTGGTTTCTTTAAAGGGGTTATACCAGAATTATATCTGCCAAATATTTCCTTCTTAACCTTGTCTTCAAGGGCTAAATCAAGTCTAGGTTCACTAACTATTTTAAATTCTATGATTCTAATTTTTGCAGTCAAAAATAAATTAATTATACTTTTTGTTTCAGAACTAGCTTGTAAAGACTCATAAGTTGCTTTGGCAATCTGCTTTAGTGCTTCCAGACCATTCCTTGTTAAGGAAAATTCATTTTCTTTAAACCTTTTGATGGTTTCAAATCTTTGCCTTCCATCAATTACTTCAATACCCGATCCGTTGTCAAAAAATATAAGAGGAGGAATCTCAGTCCCTAACAAAATACTTTCAATAAAGTAAGTCGCTTTATGATCGTCCCATACATAATTTCTCTGATAATACGGCTTGTAATTGATTTTATTTAAATTGCGTAAACTAAAAAGTGATTCTATAGATCTGGAATAGGTTCCAATCTTCAAGTGCGATGTAAAAATTTTTTCAAAGTCTTCTGGTTTTAAAAAGCCACTCATTTTTAAGTTCTCACTTACATTTTGTATGATCAATACTTCGGACAGTTTTATATCTAATCGAGTGTCCGAAACCCAGACTGGCTATATGGTGGACTATTATTTCAAGGTTTAAGTCCAGCCCTAAGTTTCCTAAAATGCGTTAAAAATGGCAGGGCTTTCTCTGTAAGGCTTACAGGGCCGTTAAAAAACTGTCCGAAGTATTGTATGATGTTTAAGTTTTTAATTATAGCATAGCGACACGCCAAACCCTCAACCTGCCCCAACTCCCCCAACTCCTGCAACCCCAACTCGCCGAAACCAACCTCCACCAAAGCCTCCCTCCAACTCTTCTGCATCGACGGCAGCAAATTCGATAACCTCGCTCGCCCCGCCGATATCTACCTGCAACGGACTGTTTTAGAGACTTGAAGCCATCCTCAATCCCAAAAATTGAGATAAAATATCGACAAGCCCTAAACATAACGAACAACAATGACTCTAGCCAACTATCAACTTTCCCTAAACTTTGAGCAAATTTTAGCCCTAGTCAAACAACTGCCCTATCCCGAAAAATTGCAGTTAAGTCAAGAGCTTGAAAAAGAAGTATTAAACAGTAAATTAACAGTTCTTTTGGAGTCATTTAGAACCGATGAACTTTCTTGAGAAACTATCACCCAAGAAGTAGAATCAGTCCGAAGCGAAATTCATGCCAGAAAAACCAGCCCTTAAAGTAATTAACTATGATTCCAAACAATATTCATTAATTGTCAGGTCGGAAGCGCAAACAATTGAGCGATCGCACTCTCTGAATAGTTTCAAAATCGCGATCGTTATGAACTAGAATAAGCTGGTGTTCGATCGCAAGTTGGGCAATGCAGCAGTCGATACTACTTCTAACCGTTAACCCCTGTCGTTGCAAATCGTAGTAAATCCGAGCAGCCGCTACCCAAGTATTAGGCGTAGACTCGATGTAATCTTGTTCTTGGAGATAAGTTTCTAATAGTGTCCACTCCCGTTCATCTCGACAACCTTGCAAAAGTTCCATCTGAGTAAATCGGTTCAGAAAAATACTTTCATCATTAATTATTGCTTCGAGGGATTGGCGTACTACACCTGTCCTGTCGCGGAAAACGCTGATCTAGACTGAGGTATCAATCAGAAACATTTCGGTTTTCCCGCAAAGCTTTGTAGTCGTAGTCAGTTGAAAATTGAATTTGTCCGCTTAAATCAAGTATATTCCGCTTTTTACGGGTGCGAATTAATTCTTGCAAAGCAAAGTCAATCAGTTCTTTTTCTGTTTTGAAATTGGTTAAGCGAAAGGCTTCTTTAACCAATTCTTCGTTAAGTTCAACGGTGGTTGTCATGGTTAATGGTTGATTTCATTCTCTCATTCATTATGGCATAGCCACACCCAACCCTTAACCTAACCCAACTTCCCCAACTCACCTCAACCAACCTCAACCAAACTCTCTAACTCCTCTGCATCAACGACACCAAACTAGAACTACCCAGATTCCCGACTTCTCAAAGAAGTCAGGAATTTACAAATGGTTAAATTGTCAAGGTGTTTTATACAATTATGACTTGGGCGTATAAGTCGATCGCACTTGCAACTCCTTCAACTGCTTCTCATCCACCCCAGCCGGCGCATTCGTCAGCAAACAACCCGCCTGCTGCGTCTTCGGAAACGCAATCACATCGCGAATAGATTCCTCACCAGCCAACAGCATCACCAACCGATCCAAACCGTAAGCAATGCCACCGTGGGGCGGAGTTCCATACTCAAACGCATCCAACAAAAAGCCAAACTTATTGTAAGCTTCCTCAGTCGATAAGCCGATCGCCTCAAACACCTTTTCCTGAACTTCCCGCTGATAAATCCGCAGAGAACCGCCGCCGATTTCTGTACCGTTTAACACCAAATCGTAAGCTTGAGCTCTCGCAGTTTTCAAATCATTAATATCGTCGGGATGCGGCGCAGTAAACGGGTGATGCAAAGCTTCCAAACGCTTCTCATCAGCGTTCCATTCAAACATCGGGAAATCTGTCACCCACAGCAGATTCATCTTCTCTTTGTCAATCAATCCCAATTCGTTACCGACAAACAAACGCAATCTATCCAAAGTCTTATTGACAGTTGTCACATCGGCTGCGGCGAATAACAACAAATGACCTGGTTGCGCGCCCGTGCGATCGAGCAATTGCTGTTTTTGTGCTTCCGTCAAATTATCCTTAATTGCGCCGATCGTATCAATTTCGCCATTATCCCGCACGCGGATGTAAGCCAATCCCTTCGCACCCGCTTCGCTGGCTTCCTTAAACAAATCGCCTTTCGGGCCCGGTTTAATCCGCACATTAGAAATCGCATCATTACCGCCCGGAATCGGCAAAACTTTCACAATTCCGCCCGCAGCAACCGCCCCGGAAAATACCTTAAATCCCGAATCTTTCATCAAATCGGAAACATCGACTAATTCCATACCGAAGCGAGTGTCTGGTTTGTCGCTACCGTAGCGATCCATTGCTTCAGCGTAAGTCAAGCGCGGAAAAGGACGAGGCACTTCTACGCCTTTGACACTTTGGAAAATCTGGGAGACTAAACCTTCGTTTAATTCGATAACTTCTTCTAAAGACATGAAACTCATTTCCATGTCTAATTGTGTGAATTCCGGCTGTCTGTCGGCGCGCAAATCTTCATCGCGGAAACAGCGGGCAATTTGATAATATCTGTCCAAACCCGAAACCATTAACAATTGTTTGAACAACTGCGGCGACTGCGGCAAAGCGTACCATTCGCCCAAATTGACGCGGCTGGGCACTAAATAATCTCTCGCACCTTCAGGAGTCGATCTCGTTAAAATCGGTGTTTCAACTTCAATAAAACCTCCCACATCTTCCAGGTGGCGGCGCATAGCTTTGACTACTTGGTGGCGAAGCTGCAAATTGCGACTCATACGATCGCGCCGCAAGTCCAAATAGCGATATTTCAGCCGCAAATCTTCCCGCACGCTTTCGGTATCCGCCGTCGCCACCTGAAACGGTAACTGTTTGCGAACCGCATTCAACAACTCAATTTCGTCAGCATAAATTTCCACCTCACCCGTAGGCAATTTCGGGTTGAGGGAATCTTCGGGGCGGCTGCTGACTCTACCCGTAATTTTAAGCACGTATTCGCTGCGTAAAGCCTCAGCCCCGTGATAGGAATCGGGGGTGCGTTCAGGATCGCTAACAATTTGCACAATACCCGATCGATCGCGCACATCCAGAAAAATCACCCCGCCATGATCGCGGCGGCGATCCACCCAGCCGTAAAGGGTGACAGTCTCTCCGATGTGTTCGCTTCGCAGTTCGCCGCAGTAGTAACTTCTCATGGTTGGGGGTTATGGACTAAAAATAATGCTTTTTGATTATAGCGCTTAGTGTCAAAACCTTTTATGAACAGGCAAGATGCCTGTTCCACAAGAAAATTCAATCTTTGTGGAACAGGCATCTTGCCTGTTTTTTAAATATGAACAGCCAAGATGCCTGTTCCACAAGAAAATTCAATCTTTGTGGAACAGGCATCTTGCCTGTTTTTTAAATATGAACAGCCAAGATGCCTGTTCCACAAGAAAATTCAATCTTTGTGGAACAGGCATCTTGCCTGTTTCTTAAAATGGTGTCATATCTGAGTTTAATCCTTCTTGTCAAAAAACGCCGTTAGCGCATTCCATGCAGACTTAGCCGCATCCGTCAAGCGAGTGCCGATCGACTCAATTTGCTTCACAATAAGGTGCCAATTCTTTTCAGCTTCCGTGTGAATGTGGTCAACAGCTTGTTCGATGCGATCGCGTTCGATCAATTTATTTTGTTCCACCGCTTCTCGCGCTTGTCGCACTGCTTTCAAATAAGCTTCGCGACTGACTTCGCCGGCATCTTGCACCTGCGCTTGCGCCCGCGTTTTAATCGCATCTACCACCAGCCAATTTTTCTCAGTTTCTTTTTTAATCAGCTTGACTGCTTCTGTGAATCTCTCGTGGGCAAGATCCTTATTTTCTTCGATCGCCCCCGATGCCTTATTGACAGCTTTTAAATAAGCTTCGCGGGTGAGTTCGCCCGCTGCTTGCACTTCGGCGGTGGCCCGTTTTTTAATTGATTCAAACAGCGCCGCAGTTTCTGCGATCGCCTCATCAGTCGCGTCGGGCATCTCTTTTTTGACGAGCTCCGTCGTTTCGAGAGTAGCCTCTAAAACTGGTTCCTCGGTTACTTTTGGATCTGTCATCTCAATCTTCTCCTTTCGTAGTAAACATTTTGAAAAAAACTAACAGTCCCAGGACGCAGACTTTGTATGTGTAGCGCCAGATTGAATTGTGGTCTTTTATACAGACTTTGTACGTGTAGCGCCAGAAGGAATTCTGGCATTTAATAAGAACTAGGCAATTCTTGTTCCAGCTTTATCAACTTTTGTATCCGCGCTTACCTAGTTGGAATGACCTCAGTTCTATTACATTATATCTACCAAAGTTTCTCTTGTCTGTAGGATACCGCCAACTTGCAGGTACGGTTTAGCGCACTTAGGAGCGCGAATTAAATAACTTACAATTTTAATTGTTATTGTGGGATGGGCGTCCCGCCCGTCCACTCATGACGGGCGGGACGCCCATCCCACTTTCAAGAGTGGAAGTTATTTAATTCTCATTCCTTAAATTTATGATAAGTCTCTCTACCTAAAACAACACACACCAATCAACTTGGTTTCTCAACCCAATAAAACGGGCCAATTTAATAATTTTAATTTGCCAACTGCAAATCTTCGCGATCGTCCGTATATAACAAATGGTGACCTCTTTGAGCGTGCAGTAAAGATTGAGGAAATTCGTACTGAGATAAGAGGATATCTTCCAGCGCAACTTTCATTTGATTGGCACAGATATGTGGCGGCATTTTGCCCATTCCCGTACCCATGCCGGGAATAGCGATAGTTTCAATTATATGTTTGACAGGCGTTCCATCTGGGACAGAGCCAAATTTTACGAGAGTCAAAATAGCGCGGGTTGCTAGATAAACATTTACTGTTTCTCTTAAAACTGTGGGAACCCTCATAATTGGTGCAGCTATTAAATAGGGAATTTCAGCATGATCTGTGTCTACAAGTTCTGCCATGCCTACTAAGAGTTCGCCGTGATGTCGAGATTGAATTATTTTTTGCAAGCGTTCAAGAACCTGCCCTCCAAAATATTCCGAAATTTCTAACTCTAAGCCGTCGTCCATGAAACCAAAACTATTCCCCGGACTAACAATAGCATCGCATTTCACATCAAATATTGAACCGTGATGTATCTTTACATTTTCCATACTGCCGCAAGTGCTTTCCCAGGCTCTAACTAAACTATCGTCTAAGGCAGCCAGCACAATTTGCATAAATACTCTCTCTTAATTTTAATGGCGAACAGCCAGAGCGATCGCCAATTTAATCCTACAATACTTTACATAAGTCCGCTGAATCTAAAATTTATCTCAATTTCAACTAGCAAATGTTCAATAGCTACGACATTTTTTGCTCGCACACACCCTTAACCTAATACAGAGAGAGCTTTTAACGCGGTTGTCACCCTCTCAGTTTTAGGTGTGATGAGCTGTACTGCATCGTGTTTTCTGGCCCAGGGGCTAATGTCTGCAAGCTGTTTCCCGATCTTGTTTTCAGTTTACTCTTTCTCGGTTGATCTCACATTTAATAAATACTGCTTATGACGCTCCGATATCGGTGTTCTCAAAAGAAAGGTTGAGGATTGAAACAGCGTTTGGTGCGTTTATGCTCGTACATCAGTTTATCAGCCTTTGCCAGCAATTGTTCTAATAAAACTTCATTATTTAAATCCCCAAACTGCACACCAAGACTTATTGATATATAAGCTCGCTCTGACTGTTGATTAAAGCGATCTATATTGTCTTGCAGCCGAGCATGAAAATTAGTAGATGAATCACCAGAAAAGTTAGGAATAAATAAAGCAAATTCATCTCCTCCCAGTCGAGCCACAATATCCGCCTCACGAAAGGTTTGTTTCAATATTTGAGCTGCGTCCACGATTACTCGGTCTCCCATTTCGTGTCCTAAAGTGTCGTTAATTTTTTTCAAACCATCTAAGTCAGCGAACAAAATAAAATAAGATGTTTGCGTGCGCCTCGCAATTTTTAGTTGTTGCTCTGCTAGTAAAAAAAAGCCCCGTCGGTTATATAATCCCGTTAATTCATCGGTCACGGATAGCTGTCTTACTTCTGCTTCTGCCCTCAGACGTTCTTGGATTTCATGTTCTAAACGTTGATTTTGTTCTAGCAGTTGTTGGCGTTGCTGTTGGATGAGTAATTGATTTTTTACTCGCATCAGCACTTCCTGTTCTTGAAAGGGTTTGGTAATATAGTCTACGCCACCGAGTTCAAAGGCTCGTACCTTGTTTTCTAGTCGTTCGAGGGCACTGATAAAAATAACCGGTATCTGAGCACTCGCTTCCGATGCTTTTAACTTTTGGCAGACTTCGTACCCATTCATTTCGGGCATATTGATGTCAAGTAAAATTAGACTCGGTGGGTCGCGATGAACACCTTGGAGTGCCATTCTGCCGTTGAGGGCTTTACGGACAATATAGCCCTGTGACTCTAGAATTTTGGCTAACAAGCGTAGATTGTCTGGGGTATCATCCACGATGAGAATATGCGTTTGGGCTACAAGTTTGAATAAAGCTGTCATGTTCTTATTCCTAAATCTGGGTGAGAGTTGCGATCGCTTCAAGCTGAAAGTTATCTACCAGAGATGTCATCGCCGCGATGAAATCTTGTTTCTCCTTGGGAATTTGAGCGATAAGTTCATAAAGCTTATTATCACTAAGATCGAGTGCTGCTTCATGAACTTCTGCAATCCACTTGGGGGGCATGGTTTTCAAGTATGGAGTCAATATCTTTGGTGGCGAAGCTGATGAGTCTGGCGGAATTTTTTCGGCGTAGCAGTAGCGGACGCCCAAGTGATGAGCTATCTTGTCGAAAAGTGTGTCTTCAGTAAACGGCTTGGCAATGTAGTCATCGCAACCGACTTGCAGGCTGGCGATACGATCGTCCTCAAAAGCATAGGCAGTCAGGGCAATAATGCGTGTAATTTGTCTTTTGTCCTGTGACATTTGCCCTGAGTTATCTGCTGATGACTCATGACTCATGACTAATGACTGTTGCGATCGAATCTGTCTCGTCGCTTCATAACCATCCATGACAGGCATTTGAATGTCCATCAAAATCAGGTCAGGGTGCCATGTTTGCCAACGATCGATCGCCTCTACCCCATTTTCCACCGCACACACCTCAAACCCAACTGACTCCAGCAGTGTCACCAGCAGTTGCTGATTTTCGGGAACGTCTTCTGCTACTAGAATTCGGTAGATAGGTTGCCCAGGTTCAATCCCGATAATCCGATCGCTCGTTTCAGGTTCCTCTAAATCAACCGACTCTGGTAGTTCCAAAACGACTTGGCAGGTAAAAGTCGAGCCTCGATTCAGGGTGCTTCGCACGGTGATATCCCCTCCCATCAGACGCGCAAACTCACGACTGATAGACAGTCCTAAACCTGTTCCTCGATCGTGACGATCGCGATTGGTTTGCATGAAGGCGTCAAAAATTGATTCTAAATCTGAGGGAGAAAGGCCCGATCCGGTATCCTCAACTTCGAGACACAGGGTAATAGTTCGTTGAATATCCGGTTGATTAGTGGCGCGATCGCAATTTGTACTGGATGGCATATCATCTGATGAAAAAGCTCGTCCGCGCAGCACTATGCTTCCTGTTGTTGTAAATTTGATCGCGTTCCCCAACAAATTAATCAAGATTTGGCGAAGTTTTGCTTGATCGCCACAGACATAACGGGGGACAGTAGCATCCCACTCGCTGCTCAGATGTAACCCTTTCTCAGGCGCTTTGATGGTGAACATCTCGTTAATAGAACCCAGCAGTCGATGCAGATTAAAACAGCTTTTAGTCAGTACCAATTGCCCTGCTTCAATCCTAGACATTTGCAAAACATCGTCGATCAATGTCAGCAGGTGTTCTCCACTACGGGTAATGATCCCTAAATGCTCTTGAAATTCTTCTGGGATATGGGGGCTGCGGTTCATAAGCTGGGTAAATCCCAGAATGGCGTTGAGTGGCGTTCTGAGCTCGTGGCTCATGTTCGCAAGGAACTGGCTTTTGGCACGGTTGGCTATTGCTGCCCTTTCTGCAGCGTGTTCTAGGGCAGCTTGCGAAAATTCTAACACCGCCAGCATGAGGATATGTCTCATTTCGGCGGCACCTTCTAACTCTGCAATCTGCCACGGCTCAGACATCTCCCGCACTGTCTCTTTCCACAGTTCAAAGGATTTGCGGGGAGACAGGTGCATTTTTCCAATTTCGTCGATCGACACAGCATCATGTGGATTACCTGCCCAGTTTACGGTTTGAATTTGTTCGGGTCGGAACCAAAGGATGTGGTATGACTTTTGTATGGCGTAGGATAGCAAGATTGAGATTGCTAAAACACCGCTAGCTCGCTCTTTGAATTGCTTCGCTTGGGGATACAACTGAGACAAAGAAGCTGTTGCAAACACTCGTTCTTTGTTCTGTTGCAGCAACCACTGCACGAGTTCGTCAACCTCAGCTTCAGATGGTGTTTTACCCACCAATGTCAGACGACCATCGAGCAGAATAGCAGCTCCCTGAGCATGAACTAAATCTAGCAATTGAGAAGCATTTTCGGTCAATACCTGTTCGATAAAATTAGACTCTCGCCGGAATGCCTGCTGAAGTTGATCCTGAATAGTTTTCGCCTGCGATCGGTAAACGTTCAATTCTCGCTCTTGCTGATGCACCAGTTCGATCGAGGCAAATTGTCCTAAAAATTCACAGGTTTTGCGAGTGTCGTAATCTACCAATCGCGGGCTGTAATGGTGACAGGCAATTAATCCCCAGAGGCGTCGATCGTCAATTAACGAAATCGTCAGTGTCCCAGCCACTCCCATATTCTGCAAATATTCAATGTGGTAGGGAGATACTCCCCTTAAGACACAAGCACTTAGATCCTGGGGTGTATTGGTTAGGGGATGGTTGGTGGGAATTAGCCGGGCCGGGGTGTAATTGATATCAGGAATTTGGCGCACCCAGTTGCGGTAAAACAATTTGCGGGCGGGTACGGGAATATCGATCGCCGGGTAATGCAATCCCAGGTAGCTTTCTAGATAGCTTTCTTTCTCTTCGGCAATCACCACCCCATGGTCATCGGCTTCAAACCGATAAATCATCACGCGATCGAACCCTGTCATGGCTTTTACTTCTCTAGCAATGGTTTGAGCTAAATCAGAAAGACCGAGCGCAGTGCGAAAGTTGAGGATAACTGTTTGCAGACGCTGATAAAAATCCATTGCATGATTATTTTCAATAGTCAATTGGGGTTCTAGTTCCAGAATCAACTCATCGGGTCGCTGATGCACTGTGCTTCTAAATGTTTGAATTTTGCCGTCTTTTAGAGGTATTTTCAGATTAAAACTATTATGAATCTTGAGCTTTTCTTGATTGAGATACCTGACCATTTCTTGTACTTGCTCGTGACCAAATAACCATGGCAATGGCTGACCTAGCAATTCTGCGACACCAATGCCAAAAAACACTTCTACATTGTCACTTACTTGTAAAATGTTGAGGCTTTTTTCTTGCAGACATAAAAGTATTCCGTGGGGCTGAATATGACCGGGAGCATATACTGATTCTTCACTGCATTCCTCTAAATTTGTTAAATCTAAAGGAGTAATTTCCGAAATTTTTGGTACTTTATGAGGCATTTTAGAGCAGTAGTTATCAATAAAAATTAAGGATGTTTTTTTGGCAATTTTACCAACAATCAAATTGAATTCTTGTTGGCTGTGCCTAATTTCCTAGTCCTAATCAAACGTTTAACTGCACAACAGCTTATAAATCCAATGGAGGAATTTCACTTGGGAAATTACCTTGAATTAGATTAAGGATTTTCTCAAATTGATACTGGTGGGCGAGTTCCGTCAGATGAGTACCGAATTGAGCCAGGTCTGATGAAAGTTGAGCTACCAGTTCAACGATCGCAAAATCATCCCCACATAAAGCAGCATCTTCCAACTCAACCACCCATTCTTTTGGTAATGTCGCCAGAAGCATTGGATCGAGGGAATCTGGAACCCCAGAGGCAACAGAACAGAAATAAGAAGGAAAACAATCTGTTCCCCGTTCCCCCTTTTCTGTTTCCTCTTCCTCATATACATACTCTAAACCTAGGTATTGGGCCATCTTAAGAAATAGGGTCTGTTCCCGGAAGGGCTTGCTGATGTAGTCGTTGCAGCCAGCAGCCAAGGCGAGGGTGCGATCGCTCTGGGAAGCTTGGGCCGTAAGTGCAATAATGATACTGTTCTGTCCGTCTTCCATTGCCCGAATTTGCTTCGTAGCTTCGTATCCATCTAACACGGGCATCCGAATGTCCATCCAGGTTAGGTCGGGTTGCCATTGTTGCCAAATCTGCACCGCTTGCTGTCCGTTGGTAGCTTCTTTTACCTCTAATCCTAATTGTGTCAGTAATCTGACCATTAGCAAGCGATTTTCTGCTTGATCATCAACCACCAAAATGCGATGATCCGGTTGACCGGGAGCCAGCCCAATCACGAGGCGATTATTCTCTTCGGGTGTAACATTAACTCCACTGATGGGGCTGACGGGAAGGGTAAAGGTGAAGGTACTCCCCTGTCCCAGAGTGCTGCTGACAGAAATTTTTCCGCCCATGAGTTCCAGCAATTTGCGGCTAATGGTGAGACCTAGCCCAGTACCGCCGATCGATCGTCTCCCAGCTTGGGCTTGCACAAACGCATCGAAGATGGTACTGAGTTCGATCGGTGCAATCCCTACACCTGTGTCAGCGACTACAAACTGGAGAATCTGCCGAGTTGTGGTTAATGCCCCTGTACCGTCCGCCTCAATACTGACTTGCAAAGTAATGCTTCCCCGATCGGTAAATTTGATGGCATTACTCAGCAGATTGAGCAAAACCTGGCGCAGTTTTTGAGCATCGACAAGCATAAATTGGGGAACTTCTGGCGCAATCTCGAAACAAAGGTCAAGTCCTTTAGAACTTGCTCGTTGGGCCAACATATTTCGCAGGGAATGCAGCAGCGCAATTAAGTCTAATCCGCTTTCTTCAACTGTGCAGTGTCCCGATTCAATTTTCGAGAGATCCAGCACATCGTTAATCAAACTCAAGAGGTGATCCCCACTCCGTCGAATTGTTTGCAGGTCTTCTTTTTGGTTGGGAGTTAGGGAGGGGTCATGGGTCATCACCTGAGCAAATCCTAGAATTACGTTGAGAGGTGTGCGTAATTCGTGGCTCATATTGGCTAGGAAGGTACTTTTTGCCAAGTTCGCTGCTTCTGCTGCTTCCATTGCGTGCTGCAGTGCCAGTTCTTTACGTTTGCGATCGCTGATATCTTGCCCAATGCCCAAAAAATGCCCGCTAGAAAGCCGCACGTTTGCCCAAGATGTCTCTAACTGCTGTCCGGTGGCGGTCAGTGTTTTCATATCTTGCCACTTGCCGGTTGCTGATAACATAAAGTCCCCGACACTTTGACGATCAACTGGGTCAGGATAACACTCAGCTAAGATATCTTTTTGCTGCCAATCTTCTAGCGACCAACCTAAAATGTTTTCAAATTCCGGGTTGAGCAATTCCATTTGACCTTGCGCGTTAAATAAAGCAATCATCACTGGGATATTATCGACGATCGCCTGAAACATCTCTTTCTGATAGCGCAGAGCTTCCTCTGCCTGTTGTCGAGCCGTAATATCTCGCAGAAAGGTAGTAAAAATAATTTCACCGTTGATCTCGATCTTGGAAATGGAAGCCTCTGCGGGAAACTCTGTGCCATCTTTGCGCCGCCCAAAAATGGCTCCTCGCTCTGCCATTTGCCTTGCAGAGCCTCCATTATGGGCATAGTGGCGGACGTGGTGATGGTGAGCATCGGCAAGGCGCGAGGGCATCAACATCGCCAGGGGTTTCCCTAAAATTTCCTCAGCCACGTAACCAAAAATTTTTTCGGCTCCCTTGTTAAACAAAGTGATTTGCTGATTGGTATTGATGGAAATGATCGCATCGCTGGCAATTTCTAAAATTCCGGCAAATCGCGCTTGAGAGATTTTTAACTCGATTTCGGATTGTTGGCGATCGGCTTCGTTGCGTTTACGTTCGCTAATATCCCGGCAGATACAGAAGTTCATCATCTCATCTTCTAATTTCACCCGGTTCCAGCTAATTTCCACGTCATATACAGAACCATCCTTGCGGCGATGTCGCGTTTCAAACAGCGGAATAACCTCCTCTCTCTGGAGCATAAGTTGTAGTTCTTCCCTCGTCCATTCAGCATCCCAATCAAACACACTCATACTCAGGGTTTCTTCTAGGCTGTAGCCCAGCATTTGAGCAAAACTGGGACTAGCTTCGACAACTTTTCCGACCCTATCCATGACAACAACACCGTCCAGTGAAGTCTTGAAGAAGGCTTTACTCCGCAGGAGTTCCTGTTCTAGTGCAATTTCGGCTTTTTTGCGATCGCTAATATCTTTCATGAAGCAGTAATGCCCCAAAAATTGATGCTGTTCGTCGTAAGTTGAAATCATCACCAATTGCTTATAAAAAACCGAACCGTCTTTACGAACCCCTCTGCTTTCAACTTCAACTCTGCCCTCTTGCACCATCAGCCAATAGGCTGCAACCAGTTTTTCCAACTCATCGGGATCTACGGTTTTTTGCCAGGACATCCCGATCATTTCTTCTGGCTGATAGCCGGTCACGTCAGAATATGCTTTATTGACATAGAGGTAACGTCCTTGAGTGTCTATTTTGGAAATGCCGGACAGCGCATTTTTCATCACCTCACTCATTTCTCTAAGCTCTGCTTCTGCTTGTTTGCGATCGGTGATATCTTCTGAAAAACAAAGTAGGTACTGGGACTGATGCTGTTCGTCGTAAATGGGAATCTCCACCGTATGCAGCCAACGTTTTCCCAGACTATGACTGTCAATGACTTCTTCGAGAATATCCTCAGTCTTACCTTTTTCAAAAACTTCTCTATCCTTTTGGTCAAAAAAGATAGCCTGTTCTGTTGGGAACAAATCATAGCCACTTTTGCCGATCGCCTGTTCGGCTGAAATGCCAAATAACCGTTCGCTGGTTTTATTCCAAAACTGAAATACGCCAAATTGTTTAGGCTGTGCGTCCTTAACAAAAACCGCCACGGGTAAATTATCCAGAAGTGCTTGTAAGAAATTGCGAGTTTTTTGGATTTCCAGCTCCACTTTTTTGCGCTGGCTAATATCAATAAACGTAACTATAACTTTTTTAAGTTGACCTTTTTGATCTAACTCCGGGTAGGCATTAACTAATACCCACACACAACTATCCATTTCTTTTTTAATTCCTAAAACCTGATTTTTGATAGAACTTCCCGTGGATAAAACCTGATTCACGGGATATTCCTCTAGGGGCATCACGCTGCCATCTTCCCGCACCAAATGCAATGCCGGATCGCTCACGGGTTTTCCCAGCATTTGATCCATTGAAAACCCTAGTAATTCAGCGGCCGTTTCATTACAGAATTGGAGGCAGGTATCTGTCCCATGAATCACAAAACCCGCATTTAAGTTATCGATCAATTGCCGATATCTGGCTTCGCTTACCTGTAAAGCAACTTCAGCTTGCTTGCGCTCCGTAATGTCGGTGTGAGAGCCAGCCATCCGAATTACGTTACCTGCATCATCCCAAAGTGCTTGACCACGATCCAAAATCCATTTGTAGGAACCATCTTTGCAGCGAATGCGATGTTCTGTGATATAGAAAGGAGTTTTCTTGGCAAAATGATCTTGAACGGCTTGCATCACCCATCCCAAATCATCGGGATGTACCAGATTAGCCCATTCGTCTAGAATGTTTTGGATTTCATGGTCTTCATAGCCCAGCATTTCCTTCCAACGACTAGAAAAGAAGACCTCGTTGGTTTGAACATTCCAATCCCAAATGCCGTCATTATTCCCGCGTACAGAAAGTTCCCAGCGTTCTTCACTTTGACGTAGTGCTGCTTCTGCTTGTTTGCGGTCAGCAATATTCCGGGCAATCTTTGAGGCTCCAATTATATTCCCTGCATCGTCTTTAATGGGGGAGACACTCATCGAGACATCGATTAATGTTCCATCTTTCCTCAGCCTCTTTGTATCGTAGTGTTCGATGCGTTCTCCTCGCTGGATTTTAGTGATAATTTCGTTTTCCTCATCTCGATAGTCTGCGGGAATCACTTTTCTCCCTGATTGCCCTACTATTTCGGCCGCTGTATAGCCAAAAATTGTTTCGGCTCCTACATTCCAACTTGTAACTACACCCTCTAAATCTTTACTAAGAATGGCATCTTCCGAAGATTCAACGATCGCAGCTAGTCGGGCGATCGCAATTTCTGCCTGTTCTCGCTGGTGAATTTCCCATTGCAACTGGCGATTAGCTTTTTTGAATTTATCGACTTTGCCATAACTAATTTGTGCGAGATACACGACCCACATCAGGATCAAAACTAAAACTAAACCACCAATTAATACAACTCTTGGCCAATAAAATTTGACATTATTTAGTAGATATGAAGTTGGAAAAACCTCTATCCTCCAGTCTACACCATAGGCTTTCACTACAACTGTTTTATCCTCTGGTTTTTGAGGCAAATACTTTTGACCGTAGATCAAATTTGGGCCATCATATATAGCCACATTGTACCCAGATGACACTTTTAAAATACTCTCAAATAGAGTTTTAAATTGAAAAACTCCGACAATAAACCCATCAAACCGTTCACCTACAAACAAAGGAAAACTTGCTAAAAATCCTTTACCCCCTTGAACAAGTGAAATATTGCCACTTAAGATAGGTTGACGCAAATCACGAGCTACTTGCAAAGTAATTTTCCGACGTAGTTCCCCATTCAAATCTAGGTTTTGCGCTGCCTCATTCCCTGCCAGTGGTGCAACCCATCGCACTTTAAATGATGGATCGACTAATGCGATCGCCTGATAACCGTAAAAATCCTTTACATAAGCCTCAGCATCGGCTTCCCAAAGAGCCTTTGGTGTACCGCCATTGGCTTGCCAGCGACTCGCCATTTGCCGAAGCGTCAAAACTCGAATGGATAATCCTTCGGTTAGTTGTGACTGAATCGCATTGGCTTCCTGCTGAATTAACTGCTCAATGTGAATTTGTGCATTGATGGTTAGCTGTTGCCACGTAAATAAAACAGCAAAAGAAGCCACCACACCAAGCAAAAGAGGTAGCAATCGTTTAAGTGGTGTTTGGTCTAAACTTATAATGACTTTGCGTCGAGGGATCACCATAAATTAAGCGATAGATGAATAGAGCTGTTTTCGATTTATTGGGCTATAATTGGGTAATTTACTGAGGCAAGAGAGCTAAGTCTTGAGCCGGAAAACCAGTTAGTTATAAGGCACTATCTAAACTTTATACCCCCTCAAATGAGCTATTAGATTCCACTGGTAAAGAATGTTGTTCATTAAGCCCTAGCCCTCTAACTAGATTTATAGAGGGCGATGAGCAACATCTGTTCAGATTGTAAATAGGTGTTGTTTGCCAACATTGGCGACAAAACCAGTAGATTTGATGCTGGCGAACGTGACGGAGCATTTGATTCGAGCAGCAGGGGCACTGTGTCATAAAGACCTCTTTTTTAACTAAAGGCTATTTCACTTTTGTTGCAAAATGCTGTAAGCTCGCTTGAAGCAACGATAACAAGACCCTATACAAAAAAAATAAAGATTTGGTAAAGAATATAAAAGGGTTAAGAAAAAGATACAAGTTTAAACATTCCGTAATAAAAATAAGAGCGAAGAGAATTTTTATCCTACAATACGCACCTTGTAATATCACATCTGTTGTGTGATAATTATACACTATTCAGATGCAGCTTTTGAGACTCATTCCTACATAAAATAATTTTCTTGTTCCCTGTTCCTTGATTTGATCTGAGAGTCTAAATCCTAGCCCTACACCTTTGTATGAAGGTATCGCGGGCAGACAGTCTGGTGTAAAAGATGCGGTATCAGGAACAATCGATGCCTTCGCTAGCGACGGAATGCTGTTAGTAGGAGAAGCGCTGAGACAGGGTTTAAGTCCAAGCCAATATTCTGTGATACCGGAGCAGCCTTTAACCTGCATTTCTTACGGCATGATATTGCCAGCAAGTGACACTGAATGGCAAGAAACAGTCAATAATTATATTCGCAATCAAAGTTCGACGAACCTGTTGGAAAAAGTGCTGGGGCGCAATTCTCCTTTCCTACCGATGAGTGTCGCCGATCGAGATAAATGTATTTGAACCCAAATCGGGCAAGATGCTGGGCGCGCACCAGAAGAATAGGGGTCAATCGATTGCGCGATTTTAGATTTTAGATTTTAGATTTTAGAGGCGACCCCACGGATCAATGCGGGGGCTCTTCTGATTTTCGATTTTCGATTTGGGATTGATTCCACGGATAAATCACGTGGCGGGTACTACCTTTGAAATTCGTGGTCAGGTGCGGATCTTGTCAGGGCAAGTCCGATCGCTGTAACCAGTGGCGTCAATAGGCTCTAAACTGGATTCAGGAAGGCGCGCAGCACAGGTTTAGGAGGGTCATCAGTGACAGAAAAAAGTTATCAATCGTCTTCTCTACCAACCTACGCGCGAAAAGAACTGCGGGAATTAGTTCGATCGCAGTTAAGGGCCCTGTTGGAAGAAGGAGACTTTAAAGGAGCAAAAGCCATTTTGCACCCGGTGCAGGAAGCAGACATAGCTGAAGCTATCGAAGGCCTGCCAGAAACCATGCAAGTAATAGCTTTCCGCTTGCTTTCCAAAGACGAAGCAATCGCAGTTTACGAATATCTCGACTCCAGCGTTCAGCAGTCCCTCTGCGAAAAATTCAAACGCCAAGAAGTCATTGACATTGTAGACAAAATGTCCCCGGACGATCGAGCTAAACTGTTTGACGAACTGCCGGCAATATTAGTCCGTCGCCTGTTGGGTGAATTGAGCCCGACGGAACGGGAAGCAACGGCTCAACTTTTGGGTTACGAAGCCAGTACCGCCGGTCGGATCATGACCCCGGAATATATTTCTCTGAAAGAAAGCTTTACCGTCGCCCAAGCTTTAGACCGAATTCGCTCTTTGGCTAAAACTACCGAAACAATTTATTCTCTTTACGTCACTGACGCCGGACGCAGCTTGACAGGTATTTTATCCCTGCGGGATTTAGTCACTTCGCCCCTCGACAAAACTGTCGGCGAAATTATGACCCGCGACGTAGTTTCTGTTCAAACAGGAACGGATCAAGAAGAAGTAGCTAGGCTGATCCAGCGTTACGATTTTTTAGCTGTGCCCGTTGTAGACCGCGAACAGCGTTTGGTCGGCATCATTACAGTTGACGATGCGATCGACATTTTAGAACAAGAAGCAGCCAAAGATATTTATACCTTGGGCGGCGTCCAATCCGGTGGCGACAATTATTTTCAGACCGATTTAATTACCGTTGCCCGGAAAAGAGTCGTGTGGCTGTTTGTTCTGCTTTTAACTAATACTGTCACCGGCGCAATTATTAGAGCTCAAGAAGATATTTTGAACCAAGTAGTCGCCCTAGCAGCCTTTATTCCCCTGCTGACTGGCACTGGAGGCAATGTCGGAGCTCAGTCCTCAACAGTTGTAATTCGCGGTTTGAACACTGATGAAATTACAGCAATGGGCCCGTTTCAAGTAATTGTTCGCGAGGGGATGGCGGGAGCGCTGCTAGGAGCTATATTGGGAACTGTAGCGACGGGCTGGGCTTACACTCTGCAAGGGAGTTTACCAGTGGCACTCGCGGTGGGAGTGAGTTTGTTTGCGATCGCAATTTTAGCTTCTATTGCCGGTTCAGCTCTGCCTTTTCTATTTCGTTCTTTGGGTTTAGACCCCGCTTTAATGTCTGCTCCCTTTATTACCACCGCAGTTGATGTCCTCGGGGTCTTGATTTATTTCACTTTAGCTCGACAAATTTTGCAGCTTTAATATATTTAATTACATGGCTGTCAATAAAAAACCCATAGTAATTTTAAATTCCGTGATGTACAGCCTCCCAATTCCCAATTCCCTATGCCCTATGCCCTATGCCCAATTCCCTATGCCCAATTCCCAATTCCCAATTCCTAATTAACTTATGTCATCATCCAATTCACCAACAAAAATCCAAAATCCCACGTCGAGCAATTTGTTAGAAACTGCTGAAGTGGTTTTTATTGCTGCCTCTGCTGTGGGATTGGCTGCTAGTTTGGTTTGGGAACAGAGCGTTTATGCTCAAGGCGCGATCGTGATTGCGTTGGTGTTGAATTTTGTGAACCGGCAGAAGCTGCACAAGCAAGTTAAAGCAAGTACGGCGGCCACGTTCGATCGCGTAAATCAACAAGCAGCTACTACCGATCGCGCGATCGAGCAATTGCAACTTGCTGTAAATGCTTTAGACGAAGCTCTTGCTCAAACATCTCGCGAAAATCTCAATGTTGGGCCTGGAGAAAATGTACACTCTCTAATTTCAGCAATTGAGAACCTGCGCCAGCGACTAATAATTTTAGAAAAAACTATTAAAATGATTCAAAGCGAGATCGAACTCACCAGCCGCCAATTCAAACAGCGACCGGAGTTGCAACAAGTCGAAACTTTGACAACAATAATTCTGGACTTGCAGCAGTTTATCAACGAACTGCCACAGTGGGGCAATTTGCAGCAGCGACAGCTAACAGAACTTCAGCAAAAAGTAGACAATGCTTTGGCTCAACTATCTGAAGAAATTGCTGTGATTCCCAACCGCGTGCAAGATGCGCTAGCCCATCGCGGTGGGGAAATTAACCCACAGTTTGGTTCGGGTTTGAATGCCGATCAAAAGAATGGTTATCGACCAAAAACCCAGAATGAGAAAATTCGCCAGAAATATCCCAGAGCTTATGTCAAGTGGAGTCAGGATGAAGACGAAAATTTGAAGCAAGAATATGCTAGCGGTCAACAAATTGACGAATTAGCTCAGAGATTTCAGCGACAGCCTAGTGCCATTCGTTCGCGATTACAAAAATTAGGAATAATCAAATAATGGGAATGGTATAGACAAAAATGAGTAAATCTAAAATCTAAAATCTAAAATCGGCAATAACAAAACGATCGCCCTTTTTTTTCAAAAGAGCGATCGCTTTGTTTCTGTATTCAGTACCGGCTGCTAACAGCGGGCCACTAACATTACATCTCAAGGCTTTTTAGCCTGGGTCTACCTCATTTTAGAAATCTTGGGGTAACAAAGAACTTAAACGCTCCAACAAAGGATCGGAATTCCGAGGAGGAGCAACTTCAGCATCAGGCACTACATTATCATCCGCCACAGAGTCAGACTCAATCGGGCCAGGCTCTACTACTTTTGAAACTGGGGCAAAAGAAACTTGAGCAAACTTACTGTTAACACTCCCCTGCAACTGATCCAACTGCGCGCTGAGTTGACTCAGTTGATGTTCCAGTCCCTCCAAACGGCTTAATTCCTCTGCCGAAACATTGTGCTCAAACTCAGCAAATTTCACCACAAGTTCAGCAATACGCTGTTCCAACCGCTGAAAGTTCTGTGTAGAGCTAGCAGACTCAGATACAGACAAAAACTGCCACAAAGCTTGCTTGCAGAGATTGCTGAAAGTCTGATACTTCGTGAAAGCCAACTCTTTTTCAATAGCGGCCAGCAAAGTTTGATCCGCAGCATCTTCCGTAAACGCCACCGAGAAATTCGCCTTATTTTTTGCCCACAGTGCCATAGGGTTCAAGCCTTAATGCGTTACTTTATCGTGGCTAGCTGAGCCTCAGCATAAATAAACTGTCCCAAAGCATTAGCTTTCCGGGAAGGCTGAGCCAAGTGAGCCTTAAGATTGGCGTCTTTAAGCAAAGGTTGCAAAACCTCCCAGAAAAACTCGCCGCCACCGCCAGTCAGAACCACATCCGTCACACGTTCGGGCAACCACTGCACCAAACGTTCGGACAGTTCGTTAGCGAAAGCCTCTCGCAAATCCTTAATAATCGGATCTAAATTAGTCGGCTTAGTCGCTCCTCTGGGACGGTAGAAACGCTGGCCTTCGGGTTTATTCACCGCTTCCAGTAAAGACAGAGATTGAGGGTCTGCCCCCGGAATCTTTGAGGCAACTTGTTCGTAGAACTTGTTCATTGCGAAGGAATCGCTCTTTGAAGCCGCCCGGGCGAAACGGAAACGATCGACCATTAACAAATCGGTAGTTTGGTGTCCGATATCTACAACAGCCACCGACAGTTCCGGCAACTCCGGCGTAAACTCCTTGTTATCTTGAGCCTCGCACCAAATCAGGCTGCCGAACCCTTCCGGCATCACCCAAACGTGACTGATGTTAATATCCACCCGCTCGCCCCGGTACACCACAACGTGGGGAGAGCGCAGTTGGCTGATAATCTCTTCCTTTTCCTTCTCAAACTGATCCTGCGAATAAAACGGCAAACCCAGCACAACTGCTATTTCGCCTTTCATCTGGAAATATCCAGCACAGGAAAAGACCTTAACCAAAGCATCTACTACTTTCGATTGGTCAGCGCCACCGAGATTAGCGCCAAAATCTGCTGCCAATTGACCGATCGCGTAGCCCTTGCCCTGGTACTCCAGCCACATATCCAACAGAGGGTCTGTTGCTTTGGACTCAAAGCTGCCGCCCCGCACCTTTTCCACGGGCATAGTAGCCACGTTGGCAGGGATGAAAACAACGCTACTCGGGTTGCGACTCACGCAAGCTTTAGTTGCCGTCCGACCCAAATCAGCACTAATAATCGATTTGTTAGAAGCGACTTTAGTCTGCTGGGTCAGCATAGCCGAATTAGGAACAAGCTGTCTAGTTGTCATTGAAATGTGTTACCTCACTGAGCCTCACCATTATCATGCCTTATCCCTTGACACTGCCACGCTTAAAGACAGTGGGTTTTGCGGCGATTCTTCTAACTCTACCTAGATCGGTATCGAAATCAGCACCAAACATTATATTCGGGACGATCGCCCTTAATTGATTTTAGATTTTAGATTTTAGATTTTAGATTTTAGAGGGGACAACAGGGGGCGCGGTCCGGGGGCTTGTACCCTGGATGGTTTCGGTCGAGGAGTATTCTCGATCGATCGCGGCAATACGGCCTGTTGCCTGAGAGTGCATTGTTAAGTTAAATTTAGTTAAGATTCTGAGTGTAAACTTTTGTCGCACTTCTCCCACACCGCGATCTTACCCGATCTGTCCCCAATTCAAGGCATCCTCATTTATGAAAATTTCTTGGCGAACTATACTACTTTGGACTTTACCCGCCTTAGTCATCGGCTTTTTCTTGTGGCAGGGAGCCTTTGCGCCATCCCCCGCAGAAATGAGCAAGAATACCGCCAGCACCCGCCTGAGCTACGGTCGATTCTTAGATTACTTAAACGCCGGTCGAGTGACCAGCGTTGACCTTTACGACGGAGGTCGGACGGCTATTGTCCTAGCAGTCGATCCCGAACTGGACAATCACGAGCAGCGGTGGCGGGTAGACTTGCCCTCAAATGCCCCGGAACTGGTTTCGAGGCTCAGAGACTCCAAAATCAGCTTCGACACTCACCCACTACGCAACGACGGTGCTGTCTGGGGACTTTTAGGCAATCTAGTATTTCCCCTGTTGTTAGTAGGAGGGCTGTTTTTCCTCTTCCGCCGCGGTGGCAACGTGCCAGGGGGCCCTGGCCAAGCCATGAATTTTGGCAAATCCAAAGCTCGCTTTCAAATGGAAGCTAAAACAGGCGTACTGTTCGACGACGTAGCAGGCGTTGAGGAAGCCAAAGAAGAACTTCAAGAAGTGGTGACATTCCTCAAAAAACCCGAACGCTTCACCGCAGTCGGGGCGAAGATTCCCAAAGGCGTGCTGCTAGTGGGCCCTCCCGGAACCGGTAAAACCCTGCTGGCAAAAGCGATCGCAGGCGAAGCCGGCGTGCCTTTCTTCAGCATCTCCGGTTCGGAATTTGTCGAAATGTTCGTCGGTGTCGGCGCTTCCCGCGTTCGGGACTTGTTCAAGAAAGCTAAAGAAAATGCTCCTTGCATTATCTTTATCGATGAAATCGATGCAGTGGGCCGCCAGCGCGGCGCAGGTATCGGCGGCGGTAACGACGAACGGGAACAAACCCTGAACCAGTTGCTGACCGAAATGGACGGTTTTGAGGGCAATACTGGCATTATTATCATTGCTGCCACAAACCGCCCCGACGTGCTCGACTCAGCGTTGCTGCGTCCGGGACGTTTTGACCGCCAAGTTAGCGTAGATACGCCGGATATCAAAGGCCGCTTGGAAATTTTGGAAGTTCACGCGCGCAACAAGAAGCTGTCTCCAGAGATTTCTTTGGACGCCATCGCCCGCCGCACTCCTGGTTTTACCGGCGCTGATTTGGCTAACTTGCTCAACGAAGCTGCGATTTTAACCGCCCGCCGCCGCAAAGAAGCGATTACGATGCTCGAAGTTGACGATGCAGTCGATCGCGTGGTAGCAGGTATGGAAGGCACTCCTTTGGTGGACAGCAAGAGCAAGCGCTTGATTGCTTACCACGAAATCGGCCACGCGATCGTCGGTACAATCATTCAAGCCCACGATCCAGTTCAAAAAGTTACCTTAGTTCCTCGCGGACAGGCCCGCGGCTTGACTTGGTTCATGCCCAGCGAAGACCAAGGTTTGATTTCAAGATCGCAAATTTTAGCCCGGATTAGCGGTGCTTTGGGTGGCCGCGCAGCCGAAGAAGTAGTTTTCGGCGATGCCGAAGTAACCACCGGTGCCGGTAACGACTTGCAGCAAGTCAGCGGTATGGCGCGGCAAATGGTGACTCGCTATGGGATGTCTACCTTGGGCCCGATCGCCCTGGAAGCTCAGCAAAGCGAAATTTTCCTCGGCCGCGACTACACAGCGCGATCGGAATATTCCGAAGAAATAGCTTCTCGGATTGACGGACAAGTTCGATCGATTGTCGATCACTGCTACGACGACGCCCGCCGAATTATTCGCGAAAATCGCACTGTGATCGATCGCTTAGTCGATTTGTTGATCGAAAAAGAAACCATCGACGGCGAAGAGTTGCGCCTAATCGTCTCTGAATACACTTTTGTTCCTGAAAAAGAACAATACGTTCCTCAACTTTAATAGTTGTTTGAACATTAGGGACACGGCATTGCCGTGTCTTTAAAAAGTAGGGACGCAAGACTATTGCCACGTCCCTACTTTTTTATTAAACTGTCAATAATATTAAACCGCCCCTAAACGCCAATTAACGCAGATGAATACTACATTGGCCCTACATACTAAGAATTTGTCATTTTTTTTTATAGCAGCTTTTATTTTTGTTGGTGTCAATACTTTGAGCGCCCGCGCCGAAAAATCAAGATGTTTTGTAGATATTTGCATCGACTCCAGCAGCGTTGAATTAAGCAAATCCGATATTCCCGGTGCTCCCTCTTATCCAGTCAGAACTATTTTAGTAACTCAACAGTTTAGTAACGATAAATTGTTGGCGCAAATGGAAGTTGACTGCCAGCAACGACAGTTGAGAACGGTCAGAGTTAGCCAAGATGGCGAAAATTGGTCGAATTTCTCTCCGAAATGGACTTTAGTCGATGGCCACTCATCTTTGTCTCGGCTGGTTGACTATACTTGTAAATTGGCGATCGCAGAACAAGAGAATAAATAAGTATAGCCTTTCTCAGTAATATGAGGTGTACGCTTGATAAGCGGGCATAGGGCATAGGGCATACCTCACCAAGATTGAGAAGTGCTGTAACCCAGAAAAAAAACAGATCGCCTATATCTTCAACCATTGCCTTGCAGGTGCAAGTCTGTGTGCCCGTAAACTTAGCCGTTTCAACCGCCGAGTGTTAATATTACAATCAATCTAAAATCTAAAATCTAAAATCTAAAATCTAAAATCGGATGACCAACCCCACCGAATATCGGCAAAGACGCGAACAATTAATGGCCAAAATTGGCAGCGGGACGGCGATATTTCGTAGCGCACCCGCAGCCGTCATGCACAACGATGTAGAATATGCCTACCGACAAGATAGCGATTTTTTCTACTTAACCGGTTTCAACGAACCTGCGGCGGTAGCAGTGCTCGCGCCGCACCACGAAGAACACAAATTTGTGTTGTTTGTGCAGCCAAAAGACTTGGAAAAAGAAACTTGGCACGGTTATCGCGCCGGAGTAGAAGGCGCTAAGGAATTGTACGGCGCGGATGAAGCTTTCCCGATTAATGAACTTGCGGAAAAATTGCCGAAATATTTAGAAAAAGCCGATCGCATATACTATCACTTCGGGCGCGATCGTAGTTTCGACCAAACAGTCCTCAATCACTGGCAGCGCTTGATGGCAACCTATCCCAAACGTGGCACAGGCCCGACAGCAATCGAAGATTCCAACATCATTTTACACCCAATGCGGCTGGTGAAAAGCGAAACTGAATTAGCATTAATGCGAAAAGCCGCTAATATCTCAGTTGCAGCGCACAACCGCGCCCAAGAATTCGCTAAACCGGGCAGATACGAATATGAAATTCAAGCTGAAATAGAACATACTTTCGGCTTAAATGGCTGCACTCCCGCTTACCCTTCAATTGTTGCATCCGGCTACAATTCCTGCGTCCTCCACTACATCGAAAACAACCGGCAAATGCAGGAAAACGATTTGTTGCTAATAGATGCCGGTTGTGCTTGCGACTACTACAACGCTGATATTACTCGTACCTTTCCTGTTAGTGGCAAATTTACAACTGAACAACAGATAATTTATGACTTAGTTTTGCAAGCACAATTGCAGGCAATTAGTCAAGTATATCCCGGAAATCCTTACAGCAAAATTCATGAAACAGCGGTGCGCGTTTTGGTGGAAGGTTTAATGGATTTAAAACTTTTGGTGGGCGACATTGAAGAGATAATTAAAGAAGAGAAATACAAGCCATTTTATATGCACCGCACTGGTCATTGGCTGGGATTGGATGTGCATGATGTCGGCGTTTATCAGTACGGCGAAAATCCGCAAGTTTTGCAGGCAGGACAAGTGCTGACGGTGGAACCGGGGATTTATATTTCTCCTTATATTAAACCCGTTGAAGGACAGCCGGAGGTTCCTGAAAAATGGCGCGGTATTGGCGTGAGAATTGAAGATGATGTTTTGGTGACATTGGAAAGTCATGAAGTCTTGACGGCGGGAGTTCCTAAATAAAGGAAAAGTAGAAGGCTTTGGGGAGAAGTCAAGAAAGATTGATTAATTAAGTTAGCAGTAAAGGCTTGAGCTTTGTTAGTATGGGCTTGAAAAAGCTCAAGTCCGCCACTGCCAAACATACAGCCATTATGTGTATTGATCCTACCAAGATCGATCGACCTCTGGAAACCTGCGAAGCATTAGTAGCAGAGCAAAAAGCAAAAATTCGGCAACTAGAAGAGGATTTGCAGCAGCAGAGAGAATTGTGCCAGAAATTAGAAGCACAACTCAAAGCAGTCGAGAATGCTGGCGTTTCGGGTTCGGCAACAGAATTTGATATCACCGAGGACGATCGCATTGGGTTAATCACATCTCTGGAAAAAAGCCAGGAAATGTACCGAACTCTCATCAAACATTATCCCAATGGGTCGGTGTTTTTGTTCGATCGCGATTTGCGCTATACTCTGGTTGACGGCCAAGGTTTGGCAGTAGTTGGTTTGTCCAAAGAACTGTTGGAAGGCAAAACATTGTGGGAAGCATCGCCACCTGAAGATTGGCAACTTTTTGAGACTACATATCGCGCTGCTTTGGCAGGAAAAGAGAATACTTTTGAATATAAATACGGCGATCGCGTTTATTTAACAACAACTGTTCCCGTCAAAAACGACCGAGAAGAAATTTTTGCCGGCATGGTAGTTACTCATGATATCACCGAAAAAAAACAGGCAGAAATAGCGCTGCAAGAAATCAAAAATCAGCTAAAAATTAAATATCAAAAGCGCACAGAAGACTTAAAAACAGCTAACACTCAATTGCGGGAAGAAATTATCTATCGCTGGCAGGCAGAAGAAGCTTTGCGAGAAAGCCAGGAACAGCTAGAATTGTTTTTCTCTCAATCTTTAGATGGTTTTTTATTTATGATGCTGGACGAACCAGTGCACTGGGACGATACAGTTGACAAAGAAAAAGTTTTGGATTATGTATTTACTAACGGGCGGGTAACGAAGGCAAATGATGCTTTGATAGCTCAATACGGGGGTACTAGGGAAGAGTTTATTGGTCGCACGCTTTACTCTTTGTTATCGCACAACTTGACTGGTGGCAGAGAGATAATCAGGGAATTTTTTGATGCTGGCAGAATCCACATCGAAAATGAGAATCGCACGTTTGACGGGGTTCCAGTTTGGATAGAAGGCGACTATATTTGCATTTACGATTCCCACGGCAAAATCGTGGGCTATTTTGGCGTGCAGCGCGATATTAGCGATCGCAAAAAAGCAGAAGCAACCCTCAGAGATAGCGAAGAACGCTTTCGGGCAACCGTCGAACAAGCGGCAGTCGGTATTACGCACCCTGACGCAACAGGCCGCTATTTGCGAGTCAATCAAAAATTCTGCGAGATAGTGGGATATAGTGCGAGCGAACTGCTGTCGCGAACTTGGATGGACGTTACTTACCCAGAAGATATAGATGCAGATTTAGAACAAAACAAGAAATTATTTGCCGGAAAAATTGACAGTTTTAAAATGGAAAAACGCTTGCTGCACAAAGACGGCACTGTAGTTTGGGTAAATATTACAGTATCGCTAATCAAAGAACCGCTGAGTGGGGCAATTTACAATGTAGTAGTGACAGAAGATATTAGCGATCGCAAAAAAACCGAAGCAGCACTGAAAGAGAGCGAAGAAAGGTTCCGACAGCTAGCAGAAAACATTGAAAGCGTGTTTTGGATGGTAAACGTTCAACCCCAGGAAATTATTTATATTAGTCCGGCTTATGCAAAAATATGGGGCAGAAGCTGTGCTGATTTGTATGCTTACGGGCGCTTTTTTACAGAGTCTTTCCATCCAGAAGATCGCGACCGCGTTATTGCTACCTTCACGAAACAAATGGAGTCTGAAAAGGATATCGAATATCGAATTTTCAGATCTGACGGCCAAATTCGCTGGATTCGCGCTCGGGCTTTTCCGATTAGAAATCAAGCTGGTCAAGTTTACCGCATCGTTGGCATTGCAGAAGATATAAGTGAAAGCAAACAGGCAGAAAAAACCATTCGTGAAAGTGAAGAACGCTTCCGCCAGCTAGCAGAAAATATCCAAGATTCCGTCTGGCTAATGTCTGCAGAATTCACCGATTTATTGTATCTGAGTCCAGCTTACGAACAAATCTGGGGGCGCAGTCGCGAAGAATTGTATGCTGATCCATTAAAAATGATGGAGTGGGTGCATCCAGAAGATAAAATCCTGTTGGAAGAGGCAATGGGGCGAGTGTTGCAGGGCGAGTCCACCAATACCGAATATCGGATTTTTCTGCCAGACGGCACAATTCGCTGGGTGTGCGATCGAGCTTTTCCCATTTACGACGAATCGGGTAAAATTTACCGCATCGCCGGTATTTGCGAAGATATCAGCGATCGCAAATTGACCGATGCCCGCATCCAAGCAGCACTCCGCGAAAAAGAAGTATTGCTCAAAGAAATTCACCACCGAGTCAAAAATAATATGCAGGTAATTTCCAGCTTGCTGCAACTTCAAGCTCAATACATTGAAGACGAAGCGACGCTAACTTTATTTGAAGAAAGCCAGACCCGCATCCATTCAATGGCTCTGATTCACGAGCAACTTTATCAATCCGAACATCTCGATCGCATCGCCCTCTCCCCCTACGTCGAAAACTTGGTTGCTAATTTGTATCAATCTTTTGGTTGCGGCAACACTTCAATCAAATTTAATCTCAAAGTTGACCCCATTTATTTAAACATAGAAACAGCAATTCCGTGCGGTTTAATTATTAACGAACTGGTTTCTAACTCTTTAAAATATGCCTTTATCTCAAGTCTTGCTGGTGAAATATCTATCAATTTTCATGAAATAAATAATTCCCAATTTCATTTAACTATTCAAGATAACGGTCGCGGATTTACGGCGAATTTTGACTGGGAAAATACTGAAACATTAGGATTGCGATTAGTAAAAATGTTGGCTTACCAATTAGAGGCGAGTATTGCCATTGACAGTCAGCGTGGAACCTGCTACAGTCTGATTTTCCAAGAGTTAAATTATCGGCAGCGTATTTAACAAAAAATGAACCCTATACAAATTTTGGTTGTAGAAGACGAAGTTATTGTAGCCCAAGACATAGCAGGTCGATTAAAAAAACTGGGATATGTAGTAACAGCTACAGTTTCTTCAGGAGAAGAAGCAATTAAAAAAGCGATCGAAAACCCGCCCGACTTAGTGTTGATGGATATCGTGCTTAAAGGTGACATGGACGGGGTAACAGCAGCCGAGAAAATCCGAACTAATAGGAATGTGCCGACAATATTTTTAACAGCTTATGCCGACGATCAAACGCTGCAAAGAGCGAAACTTACAGATCCATTCGGTTATATTATCAAACCATTTCAACAAAATGATTTGCGGGTGGCGATCGAGATTGCCCTGCACAGACACGAAATCGAAACCAAGATGCGAGAATCTCTCAAAGCCGCGGAAGCAGTCAGAGAGTCGGTGGAAGAAAAATCGCACCGCCAAAACCAGTATATTTCAATGGCCGCTCACGAATTGCGGAATCCCCTCAACGCGATTTTAATCTCTGCGGAACTTCTCGATCGAACTCGCAGCAGTGACGAATCCCAAGTTAGAACCCTGCGGCTGGTGCACTCAGCTACCCAAAAGATGAACCAGCTAATCGATGATATGCTGTTTATGGGTCGAGCAGAAGCAGGCCAACTCAAATGCAATCCATTACCGATAAATTTAGTCGAATTTTGTCAAGACTTGCTCGATCAATTGCAGTTAGGAAATGAAGCCAAGCACAAACTAACATTAATCCCGTCAGATGTTACCAGCGCGATGTTAGATCAACAATTGCTGCACGGCATTATTTCTAACTTAATCGTCAATGCCATCAAATATTCTCCCAACGGCGGGCAAGTCACCTTGGAATTGGAATGCCGTCTAGCAGGCGAGGGAGACAAAGAAGCTATTTTCTGCTTGTCTCCTCAGTGTTTGTTTCCAAATTCCCAATTTACAAATATTAGCTCTACCTTACTAATTATGCGTATCCGAGACGAAGGTATCGGCATCCCAGAAACTGAAGTAGGGAAAATATTTGAAATGTTTTACCGCTGCAAGAATACGGGAAAGATTAAAGGTAACGGTTTGGGATTAACAATTGTTAAAAAAGCTGTGGAATTGCAAGGAGGGGCGATCGCCTGCGAAAGCAAAATCGGCGTTGGTACAACCTTCACCGTCGCCCTTCCTTACGTAGCACTTTCCTGTTCGACTCAACGATAAACAACTTAAATGCCACTACAAACACTAATCAAACTGTTGTAAAATCCACTCCACTGCTACCGCTAAATTTGCTGCAATAAAATCAGGTTTAGTATGGTGCTGATACTCCCCGCTCAACACGCTTTCCCCGTAACCAGTCTGCACCAAAATGCCAGTACAGCCGGCATTGTGAGCCATATCAACATCAGTCGCTTTATCTCCTACCATAAAACTATTCGGCAAATCCAAATCGTATTCCCAAGCCGCTGCTACCAACATCCCTGTATTTGGTTTTCGCCACGTTGTATACCGCGTAAATTCGGGGTTTATTCCGCCTTCTGCTGCGCTTAAATAAGGACAGTAATAAAGAGCATCTAACTTGGCTTTTGCTTCATTTTCTAATAACTGACACAGGCGTTTGTGCAAAGCTTCTACGTGGCTAACCGGATAATAATCTCTCGCCGGGCCGGATTGATTGGAAACCAAACAGCAAAATATTTGTTTGTCATTTAAACGGCGTACAGCTTGGGCGACTCCGGGGATTAAATGCAAATCTTCTACTTTGTGAATGTAACCAGCTTCGATATTGAGGACGCCATCTCTGTCAAGAAATACTGCTCGTTTCATTGTTGTATTGTTTTTGATATAATATAAAACTCGGTGGCATCGGAATTGATATTACTTAAGCTTTTCGTCGGCTAGTCCTCCCGCCTACCCGCCAGCCCGCCAGGGAATGAATTCCCTGTCTCATAGCGAAAGTCCTCTAAAAGAGGACTGACTCATTCATTAGTCCTCTTTTAGAGGACTTCAGCTTTGAGGCAGGGGTTTCAACCCCTGTCGGACTATCGGTTTAACGTGTTTGTTGACTCCAATGGACACGGCGCCGTGTCCTCATAATGATTCTAAAATAGATTGTTTGCCTAACCATTCGCGGAAACTATTATGATACAAACTATAGCAAATTTCTCCTCCAATTTTTTGTTGATTTAAGAACTCGATCCAATTGTCTAACGCTTTTTCAACATCGTATTCATCCTGATCAATTATATTGGCGATCGCACTTACAGACAAACCTGTTATGGATTTTACCAAAACATTCAGCACAGACAACTCGATCGCCGATAAAGCATCACCTCTCATCCGCAGCCAGTGGTTTTGATAATACGCTGCTAAACCGGGAGGAAGTTCAGAGACAAGTGAGGACTCCCCCAGATTAGCATCGGGGTGTGAATTCTCGTTAATGGCAGGTAACATCTGACTCAGATACATGAAATTGTTTTCGCTGACAGTTGCGAGTTGTTGGCCGAATTCGGGTGCAGTTAAATCGGGTGCGGTTGATAGGTATTGCTGAATGTAGTTCAGGGCATCTTCGCGATTTTGGGCGGGATAATCTCTTAAATCGAGAGTTTGAGAGGGCGTTTCAATTAACAAACCGGATTTCTCTCTCAAAAACGGGCGGCGGGCGAGGATAAAATAAGTACGATCGCCCAAATATCTCGGCAGATAAAACAGATTTGTGCTGGGAGGCTGACTCGTGCGGGCGATCGCGTCTACGGAATCAATGACAATTATCAACTTTTGGCGAGAGTCTAATTTATCGCTAATTTGCTGAAGCAACAAAGACAGAAACCAACTCCCATCATCGGATTCTAGATTTTGAAGTTGAGATTTGAGCTTGACAATTTCCGATGTTTCCCGATTGGCGGCAAGGTATTTGTCAATCAGTTGAGTGCAGACTGAAGCGAGAAAATCTTCAGCTCGATTTTTGCCTTCAACTCCAGCGTTGTAATAGATACTGCGAGGATGGGCGGTGACATATTGGGCGAGGATGGAACTTTTGCCGCAGCCGGGAGTGCCGACTATTGTGAAATAACCGCGGCTGTGGGAGTCCAGAAAGTCGGAAATGGCAGAAAAAACAAACTTGCGCCCTGCAAAATTCTCGGTTTTTTCTCGCAGGAGTTGCTGAAATTCTTTTGGGTAAGCATCGGTAGAGATGGGAGTTGGCAGAGGTAAGGAATTCATGTTAGTTCCTCCACCCCTTCTAGCCGCAGGAAATATACGCGATCGGATTCATCGCCTGCCACAATAGTGAGTCCATCGGGTGCAATGGCGCAACAGGCGATCGAACTATCACCCATGAAACTGGCAATGACATTTCCACTCGATAAATCCCAAACTTTGATGGTGTTGTCATCTGAACCAGAAATCGCCCGCTTGCCATCAGCAGTGACGGCGACTGCATTTACCCAACTGGTGTGACCATTGAGAGTAAACTGTTCCTTTCCAGTTGTTAAATCCCAGACTTTGAGGGTGTTGTCATCTGAACCCGAAATCGCCCGCTTGCCATCCGCAGTGAGGGCTACTGCATATACCGAACTGGTGTGACCATTGAGAGTAAACTGTTCCTTTCGAGTTGTTAAATCCCAGACTTTGAGGGTGTTGTCCCACGAACCAGAAATCGCGCGCTTACCATCAGCAGTTACGGCTACTGCTTTTACCGCGTTTCTGTGACCTATGAGAGTAAACTGTTCCTTTCCAGTTGTTAAATCCCAGACTTTGATGGTTGTGTGATCTGAACCAGAAATCGCCCGCTTGCCATCAGCAGTGACGGCTACTGCATTTACCGAACTGCTGTGACCTATGAGAGTAAACTCTTCGTGTCCAGTTGTTAAATCCCAGACTTTGAGGGTATTGTCCCACGAACCAGAAATCGCCCGCTTGCCATCAGCAGTGACGGCTACTGCATTTACCGAACTGCTGTGACCATTGATAGTAAACTCTTCGTGTCCAGTTGTTAAATCCCAGACTGTGATGGTCTTATCCGATGAAGCAGAAATCGCCCGCTTGCCATCTGCAGTGACGGCTACTGCATATACCGAACTGCTGTGACCATTCAGAGTAAACTCTTCGTGTCCAGTTGTTAAATCCCAGACTTTGAGGGTGTTGTCCCACGAACCAGAAATCGCCCGCTTGCCATCTGCAGTGACGGCTACTGCATATACCGAACTGCTGTGACCATTCAGAGTAAACTCTTCGTGTCCAGTTGTTAAATCCCAGACTTTGAGGGTGTTGTCCCACGAACCAGAAATCGCCCGCTTGCCATCTGCAGTGACGGCTACTGCATATACCGAACTGCTGTGACCATTCAGAGTCAACTCTTCGTGTCCAGTTGTTAAATCCCAGACTTTGAGGGTTTCGTCATCTGAACCAGAAATCGCCCGCTTGCCATCAGCAGTGACGGCTACTGCATATACCGAACTGGTATGACCATTGAGAGTAAACTGTCCATTTCCAGTTGTTAAATCCCAGACTTTGAGGGTGTTATCATATGAACCAGAAATCGCCCGCTTGCCATCAGCAGTGACGGCTACTGCTTTTACTAAGTAGCTGTGACCATTGAGAGTAAACTGTTCCTTTCCAGTTGTTAAATCCCAGACTTTTAGGGTTTTATCATCTGAACCAGAAATCGCCCGCTTGCCATCAGCAGTGACGGCGACTGCATTTACCGAACTGGTGTGACCATTGAGAGTAAACTGTTCCTTTCCAGTTGTTAAATCCCAGACTTTTAGGGTTTTATCATCTGAACCAGAA
>NZ_JAUBUC010000023.1:54707-89278 GCF_036705285.1 Microcoleus sp. B4-C1
ATCACCCGCTTGCCATCAGCAGTGACGGCGACTGCATTTACCGAACTGGTATGACCATTGAGAGTACGCAGCAGTCCCCGGCCAGGGGGAGTTAAACAAGATGTCAAAGGACGCAACCAAGGTGCTGCTTTCCACTGCTTAGCTACCTCTGCCATTCCCTGAATTGCCGGAATGTTAAAGTGCAGCAAGCGCCCTAACAATTGCTCTGCGAGTTGCGTCTTATCTAGAGTCAAAATATCCGCTGACTTCCACAGTGCCGCTTGAATCAAGTTCAGGGCTTTAACTTTTTCTGAGTTGTACTCTGGGTGACTTAATGCTTCGGAATCGTCAACCAACTTGAAGTCATCAATCAGTGCCTGCAGTCCAAACTCAGGATGCTGAATCTTTGCCATTAGAAAGTTGATATCTGTCAGCGTTTGATAATATTTTTCTAAATTTTCCGACTTGACATAATTTGGCAGTAAGCTGCCCAGATAAGCACGTTGAAAGAAAAGTTTTTCGCCTGCTAACTTGTCAGCAAATTCTCTCATCTCACGCCATCCCCTGTTCTAAATACTCAGTAATCCGTTGATTTACTTCCCGAAAGAGCTTCCGCTTTGAATCCATCTCCCGTTTTGCTTTCAGAAAGTCAAGGAAACTAGCATGATAGATGCCGTAGCAGATTTCTCCGTCTACCTTCTGCTCTTTCAAATACTCCACCCACTCATCTAAAACCACTTTTACGTCGTATTCATCTTCCTTAGCAATTCCACCAATCATCTCGCGGGGAATCGGCGTTCCAATCTCTAACAAAATATACAAGACAATCTCCATCAATTGCCCAGGCTTATCTTCCAGCCCCATCCGCACCCAGTGGTTTTGATAATACTCTTGCAGCCCGTCTGGCAATTGCTTTAAACTTAAGTCATTGTAATCGCCCTTAGCAATTGCTGGCAAAACATAGCGCAAATACATAAAATTATTTTCGCTTTTGTTTGCCAATTGTTCGACAAAATTTGCATCAAGAATGTCCTGCTCTTGAATCCACTTTCTCAGTCCATGCTTATAGTCAGAATCGGCATTTATAACAAATAAAATATACTCTTTGATATCATTTTGATTAAAATTGACATACTGGTCATCTCTCAAATCTAATTCTTTGACCGGAACTCCCGGAGATACAGACAGTCGCTTTTTACCGAGGTGATAAGGTCGCCTAGTCAGCAGGAAATAAACGTTATCTGGCAGAGTTGTCGGTAAATGTAAAAGATTTTCTCCCGCTTCTTGTTCGACTTCATCCAGTGCATCAACTGCAATTACCAAACGTTCGCCAGCAGTGAGTTTTCCCGTCACCTTTGCCAGTAACGTCGGTAAATCGGCATCTTCTGAATTTGGCAATTGATAGCGGTCAATTAATTGCTGGCGAATGCTCTTCAAAAACAATTCTGGTCTGTTGCGGCGTTCGACGAGAATATTGAAATAGCAGGGAGATTTATGTTCGGAGACGTATTTGGCAACAATGGAACTTTTGCCCATTCCCGCATCCCCGATTATTGTAAAATAACCGTGAGGATTTTCCTTAATAAAGTCCTGAAAAGCCTTAAAAACAAATTGGCGACCGCAAAAAGTCTTAATTTTTTCTGCTATGAGTGATTCAAACTCTGGCGGCAGCGAATTTTCGGCATTCCAATCTTTTGGATCGACAATATCTGTCGGTTCTATTCCTAATGCTTTAGCAATAAGCTGTGGAGCATTTAAACCAGTAACGAGGCTAGTAGGGTGCGTCAGCTAGAACCCTTACGCTGAAACGGAAAACCTTAGATGCTGACGCACCTTACGCAAGCCCTTTAAATGCCGAACAGCTTATTCTCGACTGCCCATCTTTCTACGCCATTAAGACATTTTCTTGTACCGAGTAAGCGCTGAATTGTGTCAGTGGAAACCGTAGCTTTTGTCGCTAGTTCTTCTATCGTCAGGTTAGCTTGCTTGTATGATTCTTTGAGCTTGCGTTTTCCAGTTTCACTCGATTGAACTTTATCGGATGGGCGCATAGTAGGTTGTTAGGTATGGTTGTTAGTTTTTCACTTAATTCGATAATTCGATAATCCGATAATCCGACAGTCCGACAGTCCGACAGGGAATGAATTCCCTGTCTCATAGCGAAAGTCGTCTGAAGACGACTAAAGATTAGTATTTTAGTCGGTTTCAACCGACTTTTGCTATTAGCCAGGGAATTAATTCCCTGGCGGACTTCGGGAAAATCCGACAGTCCGAAAGTCGTCTGAAGACGACTAAAGATTAGTATTTTAGTCGGTTTCAACCGACTTTTGCTATTAGCCAGGGAATTAATTCCCTGGCGGACTTCGGGAAAATCCGACAGTCCAAACTTACGCAGTCCGACCAAAGAAACCGGGTTTTTACCCGAATCTACGGGTGAGTGGGAAGTATTTTCGTAAAAACCCGGTTTCTGATTCCCCATTCGTAAATCCTAATTTAAATATTTCTGTCTGTCTAGGGCAGATAGGTTGTAATCTCCTGCCCTATCTGCCCCAAAAATTAGGGCAAAGCATAAATTTAAACTCGCCCTATCTGCCCTAGACTCTCGCTGTTGGCTTGGGTAGAGTAATTGTAGAAACAAAAACTTATCAGTATTTAGGAAAGGAAACAGTTATGAACTTTAACTTATTCGGCAACTCGCAACCTGATGAAGATTATAGCGAAATTAAGAAAGAAATGCTGCGAGAATCATTGCGGCAAGTTCGCCAAAGCTACAATCTTGCCCTTTTTGTCACCGCCGCATCGGCAATGGTTACTTTCGGATCGATCGCACTTCTATTTTGTGAGAAAATCTCAGAGGCTACTCTCACTGCTTCGGGCGGATTGTTGACAAGTTTGGGCAGCGTTGAGTTTGCCAAGCAAAAGAAGAAGGAAATGCAGCAGATGATGGATGATTTGGAAGACTAACATCGAGTTTTAGCTCCCCAACTTCTTTCCTCGTCCCCCGGCTTGGCTCCTGTGAAGCGCACACAAGCAGCGAGGCAGAGCCTCTAGATAGGGGTTCCCAGGCACGGCCTGGGAACCAGCTAAGATATCCTAGTTCTTAGCCGCCCCAAACCTTCTTTAAAACATCTTGAGGAGAGATGTCTGCCATTTTGCCAGTAGGAGATTTAATGCCCAAAAATCGATCGCCCTTTGGCAACAATTTCGCCGGTTCAGTCGGGCCAAACAAAGCTATTGTATAAGTTTGAACCGCCACAGCTAAGTGCATCGGCGCACTGTCCGTACATATCATCAAATTAGCAGCAGCAATGGTGGCAGCCAACTTGCCGACATCATCCGGCGAGATAACTTTTACATTCGGACATGACTCGACTAACTTTTTCACGAAGTCTGCATCTTCGGGGCCTTTCACAACAACAACTGGCAAATTCGGCTGCCGCTGCTGACAATCTTCAATTATTTGCTTCCAGTTGTCTGTAGGGTAAATTTTGTCAATACCTTTAGACACAGCTAATTGACTCGAACCGCCGTGAATTAGAATGTAACCGCTTTCTTTGATTCCCAACCGCTGCTGTTCGGCTTCCGCCCACTGAATGTCCTGTTTAGGTACATTAATTGCGATCGCCGGACAAGGATTTGTAATGTTAAATCCTTGCAGCAAATCATGGTACATTGAAGCGGCGTACTGTTCAGTTTTCAGCGGTACTGCAGCAGTGAGAAATCGAGCGCCGTTGGTTCCCGAATAGCCAACTCTCTGCGGAATGCCGGTCAGCCACAGCAGCAACCCTACAGTCCACCGCTGGCCGAGGGAAATAACTGCTTCGTATTCGCGATCGCGAATTACGCCCAGTAAATTGCCCAAATCTGCCATAGCGTTGCGGTCTTTGAAATTGTACGTCAAGACTTCTTTGACGGACTTGCAGACTCGGTAAGCACTTTTTGCCCTCGGTTCCACGATGACATCAATTTGCGCGTCGGGATAAGACTGCTTGAGGTCATCAAGAGTGGGGAAAAATAAAATTTGGTCGCCAATCCCGCCAGGGACAAGTGCTAGTATTCGCATCATAAACGATCGGGCTATTATTGATCGAGGTAGCTCTCAGAGATCGGCTCTCAACTATCAGCTTATAGTATTTCTAGACCTTAAAAGCTACTGGCTGACAGCTAAACAACTGACTCAAAAGTACAGGACGCTCTTATTATATATATCTAGTTGGGTTAAAAACGGTTAGTAAATGCACTTATTAATTCCTGCAGCAGGTTCGGGACGACGGATGGGGAGTCAGCGGAACAAACTGCTGCTGACTTTGCTCTCTAAACCTTTGCTGAGTTGGACTTTGGCTGCGGCTGAAGCTTCGCAGCACATTAGCTGGATTGGCATCATGGGTCAGCCAGACGATTTTCCTGATTTTAAAGCCATTCTGAGCGATTTATCTTTGGTTAAGCCCGTGGAACTGATTCAAGGTGGCGCTACCAGGCAAGAGTCAGTTTACAACGGTTTGCAGGCTTTGCCGCCGAATGCCGATCGAGTGTTGATTCACGACGGCGCGAGGTGTTTGGCAACTGCTGAATTGTTCGATCGATCTGCAGAGGCCCTCTTGACCTGTCCAGGCTTGATTGTCGCCGTCCCGGTCAAGGATACGATTAAGGTCGTAGATGAGCGTCGGATCGTGCGAGACACCCCAGACAGAAGCAATTTGTGGGCAGCCCAGACTCCCCAAGGATTTGAAGTGAAATTGTTAAAGCAGTGTCACGAAGAAGGGCGACAAAAAGGTTGGGAAGTTACCGACGATGCGGCTTTGTTTGAAAAATGCGGTTTACCAGTGCAAATTGTGGAGGGAGAAGAGACGAATTTGAAAGTCACAACGCCCGTAGATTTAGCACTAGCGGAATTTATTTTGCGACAGAGAACAGATAAGAGTAAATAGAATGTGTTGAGTATTTTTAAGAACGGGCAAGATGCCCGTTCCACAATCAATAATTTGTGTGTTGTGAAACAGGCATCTTGCCTGTTTAATAATTTGTGTGTGGTGGAACAGGCATCTTGCCTGTTCAATAATTTGTGTGTGGTGGAACAGGCATCTTGCCTGTTCAATGTTCAATAATAATTTGTGTGTGGAACAGGCATCTTGCCTGTTCAATAATAATTTGTGTGTGGAACAGGCATCTTGCCTGTTCCTTATGTTATCTTAGAAAGATCATAGCTGGAAGTAAAAAATATGATTTCTGTTGCACCGATCGCACCTCAGTTACTCATAGGCGAAAAGCGAGTAGTGTTGAGAAATATTACTTGGCAGGGTTATCAACAACTGCTACAGATTTTGGGCGATAACCGAGTGGCTACATTGATATTCGATCGAGGGATTTTAGAAATTACCATGCCATTAGAAGAACACGAATTTTCAGCACGCTTAATCGAACTTTTGATTCGGATTTTGGTAGTAGAGCTAGGTTTAAAAATCAAAACAATGGGTTCGACCACCCTCGATCGATCGGACTTAGAGCGCGGTGCAGAACCAGATAATGCCTATTACATCCAAAATCAGCCCCTCGTCGCCGGTCGTACAGTAGATTTAGCAACAGATCCGCCACCCGATTTAGTCGTAGAAATAGATATCACCCATACCGATATTAACAAGCCTGCTCTCTATGCCAGTATGGGAGTACCGGAGTTTTGGCGGTACAATGGTAGAGAATGGCGAATTTATAAGCTAGAGAACGATGAGTATTTGGAAGTATCTGTCAGCCCCACTTTTCCGATCGTGCCCAAGGAAAAGCTCTACGAATTCTTGGCAGCAGCGCAGGTAGATGAAGTAGAAGCGGAGGTGAATTTCCGCAACTGGGTGAGAGAGATGACGAATATTAATACAAGTGGAGGATGAAAGCAATGGAATATAGCGGTACATGGCGGATCACAGAGATGGCAATGTGGGATAGTGATTATTTGGACATGGAAGTTGAAGCCTATATCGAGATTGATGAAGCAGGTTCAGGAGAATTTCAATTCGGTTTAGTATCAGGTGACATTGACGGCGAAGTCGTAAAAGATGGAAAGGATCAGCGATTTGAGTTTACATGGGACGGTAATGACGAGAACGATGCTGCATCTGGTAGCGGTTGGCTCAAATTAAAGGATAAAAACTCGGTAGATGGTCGAATCAAATTCCACCAAGGCGACAGTTCTAGTCTTGTTGCAAAGCGCATGAAATAGGCAATCAGCGATCGTACTATTTTATGCCATTTTTTTAACCGCAGATGAACTCAGATAAAATCCCCTCCGCGTTCATCTGTGTCAGTCCGCTGATATCTGCGGTAACAAAATCCCAATCTAACCAATAACCAATAACAACTGACTGAGGTTTCTCATGAAGGATTAATCGGAAACTCACCCTCACTATCAACCTCTGGGGCACTTTTAACTAAATCCAAAAACGCAAACACGGCCGGAATTAACAGCCCATCCCTCAAAACAGCCACCCCGATTACCCTCTCAAAATCCGACGGTAAACTGCAAACTTTCACCGAAGATGGTATCGGTTCCGCGGCCAAACGGGGCAGAATAGCTGCACCCAAACCTTGCATCACCATACTGACAATCGTTGAATCTTCGCTGAGTTCGTAACCGATATTTATGGGAAAGTCCGCAGTCGTCAAATACTTGCGAAGCGGTATCGAACAAGCATTTTCAATCGGCTGCAAAATCAGCGGATAATTCGCTAATTCTTCCCAGGTAATCTTAGCAGTTTTACATTGCGCCTTCGGCGGCAGCAAAACCAGATATTTATCCCGCAAAATTTCTCTAGTTTCAAATTCATCGGAGATGGGAAGAGAGACAAAGCCGATGTCTGCTTTGCCCGATCGCAAAGCTTCTTCTACAGCTTGAGTATAATAAACTTCGGTAATGCTGACCGTAATTTTGGGAAAGCAACTGCGAAATTTAGCAATAATACCCGGTAGGATATGAGTGGCGACACTCCGAAAAGTAACTATCCGTACCTGGCCTCCCTGCAAACCTTTTTCCAAATCCGCTTCTTTTACCATCATTTCTAAGGCACAGGCTATTTGACGCCCGTGACTCACTACCCTTTCCCCCACCGGCGTCAGTTGAGCACCGTGTCGCCCCCGGTGGAACAGTTGCACTCCCAATTCTGTTTCTAAAGAGGCGATGGCGTGGCTGATGGCGGATTGGGACAGTTCCAATTGCAAAGCCGCCTCGCTAAAGTTTTCACACTCTGCTACGGCTATCAAAGCCTGAATTTGAGAGAGTTTCATCCGCCGCGTATTGATTTCATTCATAGCCTTTTTGCCCGATCGTCAATCTATCTATTTTATTCATACAATCTATGCAAGCAATGATTTGATTGTCAATAACCAAAGAGTTAAGGTGAATTTATTAGATAAGAGATTGACTTTCACAGGAATTTTACGCCAACAATAGTGGGCTGTAATTGCGCTGAGACTATTACAATTTTAAGCATTTATTGTAATCTTAATTAGTGCAAATCTTGTGGAAAATATAAGTTGAAGGTGTGGGATATGTCTACTTGCAAAAATCCAATCGATACCCCAAGTATCCAAATTTTTTCGATGACCGATCGAGCTAACCCATCCGAAAAACATAAAGGGCCATCTCTCTTTTTAGCAATAAAAAAAATTGGGCAGTTTTTGCTCTACCTCATTTCGAGTGAGGACGAACTGAGAATTTGGCAGACGTGCGATCGCTATGGTAACACTTGGTGGCACGGTTGCGATCGGGCTACAGGTCGCTCTACCTGCGTGGCGACGGATGATGAAATGCGCGCTTGGATCGATCGGCGTTATTGCCAATAGTAGTGTGTGGGTTGCGGGGAAATCAAGTGAAATACAGCCCTCAATTAGCAATTACCCATTAGCAATTACCCATTAGCAATTACCCATTAGCAATTACCAATTACCAAGTAGGAGATGCTATGCTTCAAATATCTTCCGAATGTGCAGCGCCAGATCGCATTATTCTGATGGAAAACGAGGTATACAGATTGCCTCAAACTCATCGAGAAATTCAAGTTTTGTCAGGAATTGCTTGGATCACGGTTGACCAACAGGACATCATCTTGCAAAGTTCTGAAAAAGTATCGCTTCCACCCAGCAAAAACTTTGCTGTCATATCCGCTCTCAACAATAAGCCGCTGATTATGGCCGTCTGGCAAGACAAAAACCCAGTCATGGGATTTTAGATTTTAGATTTTAGATTTTGGATTGAAGAATTGGGAATGACTGATTGTGTATGGGTTTGAAGCACGGGTCTACAGTTGCCTTCTTTTTTGAAACTGGTATCAGAACCTAGAGATGGAGAAAAAAATTGGCAGGAACACCCCAAAAAGCTCTATCTTAATAGTTATCACTTAGCTATTGGAGGACTCGATCGGTGCACCGCCGCTCTTACCACTTCAGCTATCTCGCAGCTATAAGTATTGTCTTATCGCCCGCACTCAGCCTGCTGGCAATTTCAGACGCCCGGGCTTATGGCCCAATTATAAATGCGAGGCGCGCCCAAGCGAGCGATCTCGCTCAGGCAACTGACCCCAAAACGCAAGCAGACGAACTCTTTGAAACAGGAGTCAAACAGCACCGCGAGGGTTTGTTTCGAGAAGCAATCGAGACTTTTGAGCAAGTTTTGGCAATCCGCAAGCAACTCGGCGACCAAGCCGGAATCGGCGAAACCCTCAACAATATGGGGGAAGTTTATGGCGAAATGGGTTTGAGGACCGAAGCTTTGGAAGTTTTGCGGCAAGCTTTAGTCATTCACCGAGAAATCAGCGGAGGGCGTCGTATTGCGCGGACTCTCAATCTCATCGGTTTCGTCAACCGGATGGGTGACAATTTTTCCGAAGCGATGAAACTGCACCAAGAAGCTTTGGAACTTGCCAAAACTACCGACGACCAAATTGAAATTGGAGAATCCCTCCACAACATCGCGGCCGTGTACACAGAACAGGTAGATTACGCCAAGGCGATCGAATTTTACCAGCAAGCGCGGACAATTCGCACGGCCGTCGGCGATCAGCGCGATTTAGGCCGTACCCTCAATAACATGGGTGGCGTCTACTACAACATCGGCGACTTTAATAGAGCGATGGAATTTTACCACCAAGCTTTAGCAATTCGCCGGGAAATCGGAGACCGGGCTGGCGTCGGCCGCCTCCTCAACAACATGGCACTTACCTCTCGCAAACTCGGCAAAGATACTCAAGCGCTGATCTATTTTCAGCAAGCAATACCGATGTTAGAAGCAATTGGTGACCAGACAAGTATCGGACGCTTGCTCAACAATATGGGCGCAATTCATGAAAGTCTCGGTCAATATCCTCAAGCTCTAGAATCCTACGAGGGAGCTTTAAAAATTGCCCGCGAGGGCGGTGATAAAGCCGGAGAAACTACAGCAATGGAGGGCATTAAGCGATTGTCTTCCGGTCAGCTTGTACCGCAATAATAGACTGTTAGTTGCTAGAACAATCAATCAATATAAGCTATGGATATCCGTACCGAAAAGCCAGAAGATGTGGAAGCTGTTCGGAATATTAATATTCTGGCATTCGGGCGAGAAAATGAGGCTAACTTAGTCGATCGATTGCGGGGAATTGCATCTACATTTTCCTTCGTTGCGGTAGAATCCGATCGCATTGTCGGACACATTTTATTCAGTCCGGTTGTCGTCGCAGGAAAATGTTCTAGAAATTTGTCGATTCTGGGGTTGGCACCAGTCGCAGTTCTTCCAGAATACCAGCGGCAAGGTATAGGAACGCTGCTGATTCAGGAGGGTTTAAAAGAGTGCGGGCGAGCGGGATTTCAGGCAGTGGTTGTGCTCGGTCATCCAGATTTTTATCCGCGTTTTGGGTTCATTCCTGCTAGTAGAAAGAATTTGGGATGTGAATATGATGTGCCCGATGAAGCATTTATGGTGTTGGAGTTAGAAAGCGGAGCCTTGCAGGATTGCAGCGGAACTGTGAAGTATCCATCGGAGTTTAGTCTCTGCGAGTGACTTTCGCGGCGGTTTTTCTTATGATGTATTATAAAAAAGCTGAACAGAGGCGCTAGAATTTGATTAATATCGCGATCGAAAGGTGAAATATGCAAAGCTCCATTCTGCTGGGCAGCGAAGAAGTGGCGAAGCGTGCTCAGAAGCTGTACGATGAGCAAATCCGTCAAGAAGTAGAGCGAGAAGAGAATATTGGCAAAATGGTCATTATTGATATCGAAACAGGCGATTATGCAGTAGACAAAATGGGTTTAGAATCCGCACGGCAGTTGCGGAAAAAGAATCCGAACGGTCGGTTCTTTGGGATTCGGATTGGGTACAAGGTTGCGGCTGCAATTGGTGGAGTGATGGAGCGGGTTTCAGAGTGATTTCCGGAATCGTAACCGATAGGCACGCGACGGTTTCTGTACCATTTCGTTTGCCCGATCGACCCGACGTTACAATTGAATTTGTGATAGACACAGGATTTACCGACTTTCTCTGCTTACCCCTGGAAGTTGTATCTATCTTGGGGTTGCCTTTTGAGTACAATATGCGTGCGAATCTGGCTGACAATAGCAATGTAGTGCTTCCGGTGCATACCGCTACGATTCTTTGGAATGCAGAGGAGCGAGATGTCCGCGTACTTGCAACAGGAGCAAGACCTCTACTTGGAACTGCTTTGCTGGATGGATATGAACTGGTTGTGCAGTTTACAGAAGGTGGACTGGTCACAATTGAGGAGTTGTAAGTTTTCAATAAATCCCTTGTGTCAGCGGCACAACTATTACCCCGCAAAGTTATTTAAACGCCCCCTTTCCCCTTCTCCCCTTTTGCACCTTGCAAAGCAAAAATCGGAGTTTGAGCAGATTTCCCCTTCAGAGCAACAGATCCCAAAGCCTCGCAAATAAAGTTTAGCTCGATCGACTCACACACCCTTTCACCAATCAAAATTTGGTTTTCCCCCGCCTTGCTCATCAACCGAGCCGCCGTATTCACCGTATCGCCGAGAATATTAAACTCCCTGCGCCCTCGCGGTTCCCCAACCTCAGCAGCAAACACCGGCCCCAGGGATAGCCCAATTTGACAGCTTACTTTTACTTCTTCACCCGCGATAATTACCAGAGGCAAACCTGCAATCATATCTCGGATCGCAATCGCCGCACTAGCCGCGCGGCTGGCGTCATCCCTGTTAGCGTCGGGCACGCCAAAATAAATCAGCATATCCGAACCGTCTAAGTGCGCCGTTACTTTTTGCAACACGCCTCCTTTAGCTGAGACTACAGCATCGATCGACGCAAACACCCTAGAAAAAGCCACTATCAGATTGACTTCTTCCTCCAGCGAAGCTTTGTCTACAGACTCTGGTAAACCAATCAAGTTGACAAACATCACCGTCGGTTCAGGAAAATCCGGCGGAATTTTCCGCCTGTCTGCATTTTCCACCAGCAGTCTCAGGATAGTTTTGGGAATATAACTAGCAAGGGGTTCAAGCCGATTCACAGCTTCCCCGATTTCTTTTACCAAGCCCGCAACGCTGCGATCGAGCAAGACCGAACTCGGCATCCGCCGCCCAGTCAAAGTGATATCATACTCTCCGAGTCGATCGTCCGTTAAATCGTCCGCCACCAAAAAATAACCCTGCTTCCCAGGTTCAAAACGAAATTGCTCTCCCAAAGACTCTCTAGCAGTTTCAGTCACACACACCCGCCCCACAGTCCCAGAACCCTCAGCTTGCTTGGCTTGCTGGACTGAATGCCCCAGCAGTACGTGAGCCATCCGCAGCGGCGTACCAATGTCAGCACTAATATAGCGCCCGCAGTGGATGCCCACCCGCATCCTCAAAGACAAAACACCCCGCGCCGTTTCAATATTGGCAAATTCAGCCATCGCCCGCTGCATCCGCAAACCCGCCCGCACCGCCCTCGCTGTATCCTCTTGGTAAACTCCTGACGGAAACTGCACCAGCATCGCATCTCCGGTAAACTCCAGCAAATCCCCGCCCGATTTGCTGACAATTTCAATCATTGAGGCAAAATAGTCGTTAATCACGCCCAGCAGGGTTTCAGCTCCCTTGCGCCCCTGGGTAGCGTTCGCTTCCAACAGCGAGGTAAACCCTGCCAAATCCGTGAACAGCAAGGTGCCTGTTTGCCACTGGTAGCGCACCTCGCCTGGGTTGGGCGGAGATTCGGACACGGGCCTGGGCACGTAGTCGTGGAGGATGTAGCGCAGAGTTCGCAGGTGATCGAAAACCCCCATTAGCGTTGCGGGGGACGGATCTACCCACGCAGCAGCGTACAGTTGGGCGGAAAGGAGCGATCGCAGTCGCAGTTCGATCGCAGCCAGGGGAGGATTGTAGGTTAATCTATTAATAATTTCCACCTAAGTTTATTCTTAAAAAATAGGGTAAGTTCTATTGATCGAGATGCTACACCAGTAACTCGACCTATACCATTATGATAAGTTTCCAGTGACTCCATACCAGCCAAACCCACAACCCACTAGAGAAACTTCCGAACGTCACAGCTTGCTAGCTCCCGATTTGATCCGAGCTGCTCGATCGGCCTATGGTATGTATCTGAAAGTGCATTCCGAGCAGATGCAGCGTCCGGCGGGTGTAGTTGTCAGTCAAGGAAGCGATCGAGGTCAGGTAATTTTTGCTTCGCAGCCGATTTTATTGCCCGGTGAACGTTTTGTTACTTTTGAGGAAATTGAATCTCAAATGTATTAATTGCTAATTGGTCATTGGTGGTAATTGGTAATTGATAATTAAGCATTGGGCATGGGGAATTGGTAATTAGTCACTAATATTATGTCCGCTCGAACGCTCGCACTAAAATAGGTTTCTAGTGAAGAGCCATGTTTTCAGGATTTTATGAAAACTTGCATTCTTGACTATTAATACCTTTTATGATGGGTAATTGACCGTACAAGCTCTAACAACTGAGAACTAACTATTGAGAAGTAACAAGTGATACATAACCCCAGTCAACAGTGAACAGTCAACAGTCAACTTAATGGAAATAATCTTTAATTGCCTTGTCATGGCGATCGTCTTTATTGTCGGATCGGCTATTGGCAGCTTTCTAAATGTGGTAGTCTATCGGTTGCCTGCGGGTTTGTCGGTGATCAACCCTCCTTCTCGCTGTCCCAAATGTTTAAATCAACTCAGAACTTACGAAAATATACCCGTTTTCGGTTGGCTGTGGCTGCGGGGACGCTGCAATCACTGCCGCAGTCGGATTTCTGTCCGCTATCCACTGGTGGAAGCAGCTACGGGTTTGCTGTTTTTGCTAATCTTTTGGCGGTTTGGCGTAACAGTGCAAACTCTTGGTTTTTGGGCTTTGTTTAGCTGGCTGTTGGCTTTGTCTTTGATTGATTGCGATACAATGACTTTGCCTAATTCTTTAACTCGATCAGGTTTGGTGCTCGGATTGGTTTTCCAGGTGGCGAAAGGTTGGTGGCCGACATTTAGTCCGATCGACTCGATACACTATCTGGTACTCGATGGCATCGCCGGAGCAGTTTTCGGGTTGTGGCTGTTTGACGCGATCGGACTTGCCGGGACGATCGGGCTGGGGCAGAATGCTATGGGCGCCGGAGATACCAAATTGGCCGCCTTGATGGGAGCTTGGCTGGGGTGGAAATACTTGCTGCTAGCGGGATTTATTGCCTGTGTCGCCGGGGCTTTTGTTGGTGGCGGGGCGATCGCCCTCGGCTGGCTCGATCGGCGTCAACCCATGCCTTTCGGCCCGTTTCTGGCTCTCGGTACAGCAATTACTGCTCTGTGGGGCGAAGCGATCTTATCTACTTACTTGCAGTTGTTTTTCCCGAATTTTAGTTTCTGATCGGCAGGTAGTCAGGCGCGATCGAACATAACATTGTCTCAAAAATTGGTAAAATTGTTCCGTGTCTTGGATTACACTTACAACTACTAGCTTTCGTTGGGAAGCGGAATTAATGCAGCAGCTCCTAGCTGCTCATGAAATCCCAGCCCGGATTGTAGACTTGGGCATAGCATCTTATTTGGGGGCTGGAAGTGCTACAGCCCTGCAAGTTCTTCCAGAACACCAGCTCACAGCATCGCTCCTCATCAGTCCCATTGAAGAGGACAATAGTCAGTAGTCAAGTCTGTTGTTTATTGTCAGTTGTTATTGGTTATTGGTTATTAGTTATTAGTTATTAGTTATTGGTAGCAGCTAACAACTCACAAATAACAACAGTCAACAGTCAACAGTCAACAGTCAACAGTCAACAGTTAACAATTACCAAGTTTTAATGTCTCTATTTGATTGGTTTGCAAATCGACGAAAATCAGTACCGAACTCCCAAGAACGGCCGGAACGAGAAATTGCGGACGGACTTTGGAATAAATGCGAAGCTTGCGGTGCCCTGAGTTATACCAAAGACCTGCGAGCAAATCAAATGGTTTGCTTGGAATGCGGGCATCATATCAGAGTTTACAGTGACGATCGCATCGAGCAGTTGATCGATCCCAATACCTGGGTGCCCCTTAACGAAGGACTGCACGCCACAGATCCTCTGAAATTTCGCGATCGCAAAAAATATAGCGATCGACTTCGAGAATTTCAAGAAAAAACAGGCCACCTAGACGCCGTAGAAACAGGCCTCGGCAAACTAGAAAATTTGCCAGTCGCCCTCGGAGTCATGGAATTTCAGTTCATCGGCGGCAGCATGGGATCAGTTGTGGGAGAAAAGCTAACTCGCCTCATCGAACACGCCACGCGGGAACGCTTGTCCGTGATCATTGTCTGCGCTTCCGGTGGTGCAAGAATGCAAGAAGGAATGCTCAGCTTGATGCAAATGGCTAAGATTTCCGGGGCTCTGGAACGCCACCGGGAAGCGAGACTGCTTTACATCCCGATTTTGACCCACCCGACCACCGGTGGCGTCACCGCCAGTTTTGCCATGCTGGGAGACATTATAATTGCAGAGCCAAAAGCTACTGTGGCCTTTACGGGCGGCCGGGTAATCGAACAAACTCTGCGGGAAAAGCTGCCGGAAAATTATCAAACTTCCGAATACTCCTTCGCCCACGGTTTTGTAGACTTGATTGTACCCCGGACTCAATTAAAGAAAACACTCGGTCAGCTCATCAGCCTCCACCAGCCCCAGCCTTTCTTGGCAGACTCGGAATTCCCCGCCCTCGAAGCCAGCGACAGTCACGCTTTGCCCGCGCAGACTCACGCTTTCAAACTTTCTCCCTAAGCTGCTGCCCCGGATGATTGTCTGTTGGTGAGTGCGGGGGAGAGACGAAAAATTTCTGATACCAATTTTTTACGAGGCCCCGTAGAATCCGATCCCCCCTTAGCTTGCCCCCTACTCAACCCCTACTCCCCTTAATAAGGGGAGTAGGGGGTGGGACAAGATTCCGATCTTTCGTCCCCCTTAAGAAGGGGGATTTAGGGGGATCGAGATATGTGCAACTTCACATTAAATTGGTATGAGGAATGGCTCAAAACCCGGTTTCGAGGAAAAATATTGAGTTTGGTAGCCAGACATTGACCCAGACACCGGGTTTTGAGTCCCGCGCGCGCAAGTCCTCTTGGTAATAACGACCCAGCAGTGGGATGATATTGATCGGAAGTTGATTGGCCCTGAAGTTAGGCTGGGCAAAAATGCCTAGTCGCAGTTAGCGGTTAGTTAGCTTGCGATCGAACAAAATCTCAGAACAAACTAACAGAACAAGCTAACAGCGCTTTCTACAATTGTCCGGCTTTCAGTTAATAGCCGTCAACTCAATTTTGACCTGTCAGCGACCTAAAAATTATGGGTTTTGCAGACCTGTCCATCGCAGAAATAGCAGAGGACTTCAACGTCCCTGTTGAAGAGGTGATCCGCTTGTGCGATGAGTTGGAAATTGCCTACAAGCACCCTCAAACCCGTTTGGCTTTGGAGGATGTTAAGGCAATTATGTCCACTCTCGAAAAAAGGCGCGACTCAAAACTTCTTGCAGATTAGATCGCAAAATTCCTCTACCTTTAAAGGTATGGCTGCACCAAATTTCGCCAGTTGTTGCAGAAAGAGGGAATTTTGAACAGAAATCTGTTTGCCAGCTATACTCTCTTAGCGTTCAATAATTTGCCGGATTTTTTTAAGGAGAACCATGCTTAAAAGATATTTCATTGCTCTGACCGCTGTATTCTTGAGCTTTCAGTTATTTGTCAGCAGTGCGATGGCTGTCGAACTGAGTCCTGAACTTCGCACTGTGACTTTGAATGACAAGGGTGCTCCAGTGGTGCTGAGCCTCAAACAAGTTCAGCAAGGCAAACGCCTGTTCAATTCGGCTTGCGCTCAATGTCACGCTGCGGGCATGACAAAAACTGACCCGAACGTGAATTTGAGCCCGGAAACTCTGGCTTTGGCCAACCCGCCCCGGAATAATATTGAGTCGCTGGTGGACTTTATGAAAAATCCCACCACTTATGACGGGTTTGAGGAAATTTCGGAACTGCATCCGAGCATGAAGAGTGCGGATATTTTCGCTGAGATGAGAAATCTCTCGGATGACGATTTGTACGCGATTGCCGGTCACATTCTGTTGCAGCCAAAAATTGTCTCCAAGCAGTGGGCTGGTGGCAAAGGCGCTCGCTAATCGATTTTAGATTTTAGATTTTAGATTTTGGATTTTGGATTGGGAGAGGGCTGAAGTTCGGCAAGAATTGCTGGCTGGTCGTTTTTCGCTCTAAAATCTGAAATCTAAAATTTACCTCCGGCTCATTGATTATCGCAAAAGGTTGTAGTCCCTCATGCTGCGTCGTGGTGCTTTTGTCTGCTTTCTGTTGGGGATGTTAATTATTTTGCCGATCGTGCTGTTGGCTCCTCAACCTGTTTTGGCTGCTGCCGATTCTTACGTGAATAGGTATTTACAAGCCAGCGAACCTGTGGCTCTGGAGTTGGACTCTGAGGGACATACTCGCTTGTTTTCGGCTCAGGATTTGTCTGCGGGCAAGGTATTGTTCGAGCAAAATTGCCTGAATTGTCACGTCGGAGGAGCTAATTTGCCTGATCCGACGATATCTCTGTCTTTGGCTGACCTCAAAGGGGCAACGCCTCCTCGGAACAACATCAATAGTTTGGTGGCGTATCTGAGAGAACCGATGACTTATGACGGTACTGAGGAGACTTTTTGGTGCCGCCAAGTGCCGGAAAGCTGGATGCCACAGGCTGAGATTGAAAATTTAGCGGCTTTTGTGATCCGGGCTGCTCAGAAAGCTCCGGGCTGGGGCGTGGAGAATTTTGAGAGTTGAACTGCCACTACCAAAAAGTGGTAAATTACTCGGAAGAAGGCGATACGAGTGTGCGATCGCGCCTGTTTTAACAGGTAAAATATCTAAAGAATCACCCTTTGCGTGTCCATTAGAGGAGAACTGCGTTGAAAAGACTCTTATCGATCGCCCTGTTAGCGATCGCAATTTTTACCGTCGGCTTTGGCCGCCCTGCTTTGGCAGGAGATGCCGCTAACGGAGCTAAAATCTTTAGCTCGAACTGTGCAGCTTGTCACATCGGTGGTGGCAACGTGGTTATGGCAATGAAAACCTTGAAAAAGGAAGCTCTTGAGAAGTACGGCATGAATTCTCTGGAAGCTATTACCACTCAGGTAACTAAGGGCAAAAATGCTATGCCTGCTTTCGCTGGCCGCTTGAAGCCCGAACAAATCGAGGATGTAGCAACCTACGTGCTCTCGCAATCTGAGAAAGACTGGAAAGGCTAAACTGCCTCTTTGAAGTCGGGCAACCTGGGCGGGTTTAATTTAATTTAAAACTTGTCCTCCCGATCGCACCCTCTCTCACCCTTTGGCGAATAAACATCGGTTTGCAGCGATCTTAACCTTATTTGGGAAAGCGCGCCAGAAATCCGATTTTTATGAGCTCAAGGGTGAGGGAGGGTAATTCTATTTTAGATTTTAGATTTTAGATTTTAGATTGCAGATTTTAGATTTTAGATTTTAGATTGCAGATTTTAGATTGCAGATTTTAGATTGCAGATTTTAGATTGCAGATTTTAGATTGCAGATTTTAGATTGCTAAATGCTGACTTTGTATAAACTGTCAAGCACCTTATATTAAGATTCATGTATGGAAGCCAGTCATAAATTGGGGTTGTGTGCTAGGATGTAAACCCTTTACTAGCAAAGCCTTGAAATCCAAATTAAAGTCGATCGGGGATCTGGAATCTACACCTGCCATGAACGTAAAAACATCAGCAAAAGTTAAAACTCTCGGAGACGCTGCATCTGGGGCGATTGAGAAATATTTCCGCAAAACTGTAGCGCACGAGGCTGGAGTTCTCAAAGACCAAGACGCCGAAGAACTTCATCAAATGCGCGTGGGATTGAGACGTTTGCGATCGGCTGTGACTGGTTTTGCTCCGGTTTTAGATTGGCCAAAAGAGGCTTCTGAACGTAAAATTGGTAAGGTGGGGCGGATTCTGGGAACTCTCAGGGATTTGGATGTGATGCTCGAAAGTCTCCAAAACCGCTATTACCCGAATTTGCCGACTGAGGAACAGGAAGTTTTGGATAAGGCTTTGTTGAATTTGCTCAAACAGCGCCACCGGGCTTTGAAAGGGGTGAGGGCGATTTTAGAGCACAAAAGCTACGAATCGCTGAAGCAGTCGATCGAGGATTGGCTGGAAAAACCGAAGTTTCAGGCGATCGAACATTTGCCAATTGCTGAGGTTTTGCCAGATTTACTGTTACCTCAAGTCAGCGAGTTTTTTCTCCATCCGGCTTGGCTGTTGGGTACAGAATATGAAGATGGCAAAGTTAAAGTTGCTAAGGATTTGAATGCTGAGGCTGTCGAAGAGAAGTTAGCAGCCGAGGGAACTATTCTGCACGATTTGCGGAAGCAAGCTAAGCGGGTTCGCTATTTGATGAATCTGTTTGGGGATTTTTACAGCGAGACTTACGAAGTTTATGTCGAAGATGTGAAAGCTATTCAGGAATGTTTGGGCGATATTCAAGACAGTGAAGTTTTAGGCGAGTTTCTGACAGATTTTGTCGATCGCGATCTGAAAAAAGAGTTACCGAAATTGGCTGGTTTGTTGGTCGAAAATCGCTATGCAGCTTGGCAAAAATGGCAGGTTTTGCAACGCAGATATTTGAATTCGGAAATTCGGCAAGGTTTGCGATCGGCTTTAATTCATCCTGTGGTTGAAGATGCTGCTAAGGAAAAGTTGCCCCAGGAAAGTTAGGTTTTTCGGGCCCAGAGAATGCGATCGACTGCCGGGAGGGACTAAAAGAGGGAGATTTGTAGGGACACGGCATTGCAGTGTCCTTCATTGTGTAACTCAATAAAGGGCGATCGCTCTTGGGGAGAGGTTCAAGAAAAAACCTTAACAATTACTCTTTCCAGTAATATTGTTTCCGGTTGCATCGGAATCATAAAATCGAGTCAACAGTTAACACTCAAATATTCAGTTTTTCGACCCCTCCTTCTACAGTCAACAGTCAACAGTCAACAGTCAACAATCATTCCGGTGTAACCGGAATTGATATAACGAGTTAAAATCCGAATTACTTCACCAGTGTGAAGTAAAAGAAACCGCGATAGCATTTTTTACCATAGCAAATCACGACTGCAACCACTTCATAAACTTATTCGTCGCAGTACCAATAGACTCTCCCACCTGTTTCTTCAACCGCCACCGCTGAAACGCTTTTTCGTAATCTTCCCCTTCAGTTTGATAAACATTCCAAGCATTCAGCGACAATCCCAATCCCCACGTTAGTAAAATGAACAGTGACCAAGAAAGCTCGTGCGATCCTGCTAGATTAAACAAAACTAAAAAAGTATTGATAATGCCGTACTTGGTCACATTTTTCTGCAAGTTGCGACGACGGTAAGAGTTAAAAACCAGCTTTTCTTGAACTTCTCCTCTAGTTGCTAACCATTGCTGTTCCGCCGCTACAATATCCTGTTCGGAAATGCCCAATTCCGCTGCAATCTCGAAAAGCTGCACTCTGGATAATTCCCCTTCATCTTGTCGGCGTGCGATCGCAAGCTGTAAAATACCCTGAGCATCCTCTGAACCGTAAACTTGACTTATTTGACTTTCATTGGTTGCCATAACAGGTTTCCGATAATTCCTGACATCATTTCTATCATAGATATAGACGCAGTTAAACGATAGGTAGTGACATTGGCGGATTTCAACACCCGGACATTTGAGTGAGCAAGACTCCTGACTATGGGAGGGGAAATCGAAGAACCGATATATTTCCCCAAATGGCAACTAATTAATTTCCCGAACTGTGACTAAGTTGGCTATCTCGTTTCAACATAAATTGATAAAATATCCCAAACAAAATCACCGCAATCATTCCCACCACTAAAGAACCTTCACCCTCATGCCAATATTTAAACAAATCTAGGCGATAAGATGCAACTAGCAATGCCATTCCCGCCACTCGCAAAACATTAATAATAAAACCCAAAATGACAGCGACACATATTACCAAAGCCTTATTTTGTTTAGTAGGAAACATCACCAAACAAATTACAGCTAAACCTAATAAGTAATTCATTGCCTCTATACCCGAACAACCCCCATTTACCAACACCCTTCCTGTCGGCAAAGCAACATAATTACCATCGCGTGTTACATCAAAACCGACATACCACAAAGAATAATAAGCAAATTTAGCAGTAAGCGAGGTAACAAAATCCACTAAAGGTAACGTAATGACACTGGGGGTGCCATGAAAAAATAGTATTACCAATTCACGCCAATATAGTTTTAAGTTCTGAAAACCTACCGCCAGTAGGCTCACACCTAAACCAGACAAAAAAGGTGCCAGTCTTAAAAAAGGCTCGGATTTACTGGAAACCACAGCACTTTGAAATAAAATAAAAGCTATTAATAGCGTCCCTGCTATTGTCGATAATAGGTCACTTTTTATCTCACGCTGTTTGAGAATATCCTGGTTGTCCCAAAGCAGGGAACCCACAGCGAACCAAAAAACTATACTCATCCAAAAATGAGCAACATCGTCCAGCTTCCACAGGAGTGTCATATTCAGAGTTACTAAGGCTGTGGCGATAATGATGAGCCAAAAAATTTTTCTCTTGAACATTTTAGATATTAGTTATTAGTTGATCGATGAGAGCCATACTGCGGACTGTTTTTGATTGCCAACCCTAGAATAAGGGTTTCCAGCCGATTCGGCAATCGAAGTACCAACGGAAAATCGATGGTTTTAGACTCCGAACTAAAAAACAGTCCAGACTATTCTTAGATGATATCATAAAAATAGTAGGGGATGTGGACAACTCAGTAGCTTGAACCCCTTCTACGGAAAGGACTTGGAGGATTTTAATCGCCGTTAATCTTTGAGATGAGGTTAGTAGACACTCTGGAATTTGATGAATGGTGAAACTCAGATGCAACGCATAGCTCAGCATTAGGACACCTAGTGAAAAGACTGTTACTCGAAATGATTGCTTGGATGCCTAGCACTTGTTTACTGGGCCCCTGTAAGCAAAGACTAAAAAGCGAGTAAATCAATCAAAATTAAAAATACAGCCTCTTCCATGTTCATGAAGCACACTATAAAGCTATATTGTGTGGTGTTAATCCTCCGGGTGCGGATCTGCGAAATATTGGTCGATAAAACTTACAGATTGACGGGTGTATCCGCACAAAACAGCAGGCGATCGCTCTTCTTGTGTGTACCACATCTACATGGAATATGCTGTAACTCTTAATAACAGCGGTAACGCTACAACTGCGTTTCATATCGCCTTAAAAGTCCGGGGTTTTCAGAGTGCGGCGCTATCAGATACTAAGAAACCTGGTTTCACCAAGAAACCAGGTTTTTAGCTCGAACATAAAATCATCAGTTTGGCATCAAGCCAGAATCGAAAATTAGTTCAAACGATCGCCTATTCAGCTTTTTGAGCCTGAGCACGTTGCTTTTTGAACATAGCACCAAACCCAACAGCGGCTCCAGCAGCAAGCATTGTTAAAGGTTCAGGAGTAGCTTCAGTGTTGCTAGTGCTGCTGACAAAAGCATCGCTATACTCGCCCTTAGCACCAATACCTTGGACGTGCAACCCTAATCTTAAAGTACCTGCATTCAACGCGGAAACTACGTTATTATAATTTCCCGTAAAACTCAATCCCAAAACCTCACCCGCGTGGATACCGCCCTGACCACCAACTTTTGAAGCTGAAAAATCAGTAGACCAACTAGGGGTCAGGTTGTTACTTTGTGACAAATTAGCAGCTCCAGTATCTTCAAAACTAACCGGGCTGCCAATATTACCAACATTAAGGCCAAAGTTGCTCAATAAATTGGTATTAGAACCTGTGTCAAAGAAAACTGAACCAATAAACATGGTGTTTACTGATGTGTTATTTGCAATCTTGAAGAGAACGTTATTTGAGCCAGCATCTGTGACATCAAAGCTAAAGTCCTTAAAAAAAGCATCTCCATACGTATCGCCACCAGCGATATTACCAAAGCTGAAGGCAGAGGCAGGTGCTGCGGATACTGCACTAAGAGTAGCTACACCGGCAACAGCTAAAATAGATTTGACTAAGTTTAATTGGAATTTCATGGCTGACACCTTTATTTTTATGTTGACTGGAAGCAGGTTTTTTTCCTTCACATATTCAATCTAAAGCAAAGCACAAGTTAATGCAAGTAGGTTTGATAAAGATTCGATGAAGATTGGGAATAAGCTGATTGGATTTAGGCAAAATGCCTAAATTGATGGCTTCTAGCTAGCTATTTCCTATGGCGTGCATCAAAAAATAGGGGTGCTGCCATCCGGATTTTAGTCCTGACTTCTCTCTCTTTTAAAAAGCTATAACTCACCTTCCTAAACAGGGGTGTCACACAGCATAATTACTGATAAAACTCTTTTTAAGCTCTAAAGTATGCCCTTAAAAAGTTTTTTATCCGTGAATGTACGGTAGAAAAGTTTAAGTGAGAGCTTGATTGGTGGGTAAAAACAGGTAAAAACCGATGATGACAGTGGAATCTGCGGAATGTGGGCTATAACTCAGGACAAAATCTTGGATCATATTCGGTGCGTGGATTCTCGCTTTCGGATTCAGCAACCAGCGCCATTTAGACTTATATATTGCACCATTACCAAGAACCGGCTTTGGGGCCCGTTCCACAAAGAATGAGTTTTCTTGTGGGGAGTAGGGGGTGGGCAGGAGAGGCCGCCCAAAACAGGCTTATCGATCATGGTGCAACATCTCAATTTAGAGACCAATGGTTTCGGTGCTCGTTATTATCTGTGACGCCGGAACTTTGGCAGACTAAAGGGACGACTGGACTTTCTGGGACATTGTTTTTCGGAACACCTCTACCGTCAGGGCTGTTTCGGGGCAACCACGGGGAGTAGGGGTCGGATTGCCCCTAGGGAAAACCAGCTTTTTGTAGGGTTCGTGCCAAGAATGCCTACCCATCCAGGATTTGTTAGGCCTTTGGTGGGATTGGGGCAGCCACGGGATTGGGGCAACCACGGGATTGGGGCAGCCACGGGGGGATTGGGGCAACCACGGGGGGATTGGGGCAACCACGGGGGGATTGGGGCAACCACGGGATTGGGGCAACCACGGGGGGATTGCCCCTACAAGAGAATGAAACAGCCCTGCGTCTACCGTCTCACTCTTTTAAGATACAAGGGGCGGGTTTTTGGGATTGTCAATTATTGGCCGGTATTGTTGGTGAGGGGATCCCCTACCATATTAGGGGTTATCGATCGGACATAATATGACAAGCTGAGCCAGCAAAAGCGGAAACACGCCGAAAATTCGATCGACTGGTTGGTCTGGTGCGACGAAGCCTGAGAAAGGGCCTGGAGGGAAAATCAACCGATTTCTTCTGTCAATTCGCTACTCTAGCTGCCACTGGTTTAGGGTGATGGAAGGGGAAGCATTGTGCGATCGGGCGATCGCAAGCTGTAAAATACCTTGAGCATCCTCTGAACCGTAAACTTGGCTTATTTGAGTTTCATGAGTTGCCGATAATTTCGGAAATTATTTTTCTCATGTATATAACCGCAGTTAAACCGCAGGTAGGAATAGGTCGCGGATTTCAACACCCTTTTAATAACAGGCTTTCCGGCCTGTTCCACAAAAGAGTCTACTTATTGTGGAACAGGCCGGAAAGCCTGTTCCCGATAGAGGTACAAAACACCCATAACTAACCCAAAGTATACATCCAGCCATCCCTCGCGCAAATCCTCACAATTCCGTCCCAAACTACAGGCGTCGCCTCAAAAGACAAACCCGGCTTAAATCTCCCCGATTCTATTACTTTCAAACGGTAAAACTCCCCTTTAGCATTTCTCAAAGCATTCTGATCCCCCGACTTCGCTCGTTCCCAATTCAAATTGAACAAATAAACACCGTTGTATCCCGCACTGATCAGTTTATTGCCATCGGTAAAAATCGGAGTTGAAATTGAAGAACCAATCGCTTTTTTAAATACTATTACCGGAGTATCGTAAGACTGGTTTCGCCAAGGCACAAAAGTTTTTTTACCTGTAATCATATCTTGGGAACCGATGTACAAATTGCCGTCGAGCGCATTTGTGGCAAACAGCGCCGGAAACTCCCCTGGATTGTACTCATCATTCAAAGCCACCGAGCCAATTATCCCGCCTTCCCAGCTAGAAAGTCGGCGATTCCCCGTCGGCAAAAACCATTCGACGCTGGCATTCGGTTCTTTATTTGGATTCAGCTTCAGCACTCCGCCGTTGCCCTGAATGTATTGTTTTTCAATGGCACAAAACAGTTTACCTGATTTAGAAATTACTGCACTTCCATCCAAATCTGAACCAGTATAAAAATCCCAAACAATCTTTTTAGTTGCAATGCTAATACCGTAAATATGACCGGAACCAGCAGCTATAAATATTCTATCTTTGAGCCTTGATGGCGATGATTCCGCTACCAAGTTGCCGCCGTGCTTGCTGATATCTGCTGCTGCATAAAGCTGTACCTCCGACAAGATATTTGGCTGCTTGATGCCTTCTTTGATTTTTGCACTGCTTGTGGAACTATCGAGAAAATAGCCGATCGCATTTTCCCCCGCATTGAACAAAACGCCACCGCCGATGTACAAAGCGCTGCTGTCATTATCCCGGCTGTAGCTGGGCGTTTTCCTGATGTCTAATTTCCAAAGTTCCTTGCCAGTTCTAAAAGATATTGCCCTAAAACTCGGCACGATACTTTTGCCACCACCGCCACTGCGGCTTCCCTGCAAAATTACAATTCTGTTTTCGGCGCTAGCTTTTTGATCGATATAAATCGTTGATGAACCTTTGATTACATCATCAAATTTATAGCGCCAAACTTCTTTATTAGTAGCAATATCTATTTTTCGCAAATTGTGGTCATAAGCACCTATAATTAAATAAGTTTTTCCCCCGTCTCTGGTAATTGTCGGCTGTCCTGTCCAACCGGCACCGCTCCAAACTACAGACCGCCTTCCCAGAAAAGTGCGGCCGCTGCCGAGTTGAAATTTGTCGATTAACTTCAAGCTTTTCGGAACACCTCTGCCGTAGAACCGACGCTTGTCGTTACCTAAAAAGGTCGGGACTAATAATTCTATTTCTGGGTCTGCTTTAGCCAGGAAATTGTTAAGATTAGTTTCTAATAAAGCTTGATCCGAGGATTCAGTTTGGCTCAGTTTGATAACAGCAGGAGGAACAGCAGCACTCAGCAAAAATTGTCCTAGCTGTTGATTGAAGGTTCTCCGAGATGATAAGCTCATATTAGATCGAGATAATCAGCCTTAATATTAAAACATAATGATCAGCAACAACTCAACTAAAACATCTCGCGCTAAACTGCTAGAGGACTGATACCAATTTAATGTGAAGTTGCACATATCTCGATCCCCCTAAATCCCCCTTAAGAAGGGGGACTTTGAGCGGAATCTTGTCCCCCCCTTATTAAGGGGGGCTAGGGGGGATCTGATTCTACGGGGCCTCATAAAAAATTGGTATGACAAGCTTACCCAGCACGAGTAAAAGTATATTTGATTATGGTGAACCGTCTTGCTCAATCCCAAAGCCTTTACCTGCGGAAACACGCCGAAAATCCGATCGACTGGTGGCCTTGGTGCGACGAAGCCCTAGAAACGGCCCGAAGCGAAAATAAACCGATTTTCCTGTCAATTGGCTACTCTAGCTGCCACTGGTGTACGGTGATGGAAGGGGAAGCATTTTCCGATCGCGCGATCGCCCAATACATGAATTCGCATTTTATACCGATAAAAGTCGATCGCGAAGAACGCCCGGATATCGACAGCATTTATATGCAAACCTTGCAAATGATGACCGGTCAAGGCGGTTGGCCGCTCAACGTTTTTCTCACTCCAGACGAGCGAGTTCCCTTCTACGGAGGCACTTATTTCCCCGTAGAACCGCGCTACGGACGCCCCGGATTTTTAGAAGTTTTGCAAGCAATTCGCCGCTTTTACGACACAGAAAAAGGCAAAGTAGAAGCCTTCAAAGCAGAGATTTTAGGCAACCTCCAACAGACGGCAGCGCTGTCAGGAGTAACCGCCGAATTAAATCGCGAACTCTTCCAAAAAGGCTTAGAACTCAACACCGGAATTATTGCGGGCAGCAACCCCGGCCCCAGTTTTCCGATGATACCTTATGCTGAGCTAGCACTGCGGGGAACGCGATTTAATTTTGAATCAAAATACGACAGCAAACAAGTCTGCACTCAGCGCGGATTAGACTTAGCATTGGGCGGCATTTATGACCACGTAGGAGGCGGATTTCACCGCTATACGGTTGATGCGACTTGGACTGTGCCACACTTTGAAAAAATGCTCTACGACAACGGTCAAATTGTTGAGTATTTAGCAAATTTGTGGAGCGCGGGAATACAAGAACCCGCTTTTGAAAGTGCGATCGCGGGGACAGTAGAATGGTTGAAGCGAGAAATGATTGCGCCAACAGGCTATTTTTATGCTGCACAGGATGCGGACAGCTTTACCCCCCCAACCCCCCCTTACCAAGGGGGGGCGGAAAATTCAACCCCCCCTTACCTAGGGGGGGCAACGGGGGGGTCAGAACCGGAAGAAGGAGCATTTTATGTCTGGACTTATGCCGAACTGGAACAACTATTAACTGCTGAGGAATTGGCGGAAATTAAAGCACAGTTTACTGTTAGTCGCAGCGGCAATTTTGAAGGCAAGAATGTATTGCAGCGCCGCCATCCGGGAAAACTGAGCGACACGGTAGAAACGGCTTTGGCTAAACTCTTTGCTGTTCGCTACGGTGGCCATCCCGATACTGTAAAAACCTTTCCGCCAGCCCGCAACAATCAAGAAGCTAAAAACGACAGTTGGCCGGGTAGAATTCCCGCAGTTACTGACACGAAAATGATTGCTGCTTGGAATAGCTTAATGATTTCGGGTTTAGCCCGCGCTGCGGCGGTTTTTGGAAATTTGGAATATCTGGAATTAGCTGTGAAAGCGGCTAATTTTATTTTAGACAATCAGTGGACGGATGGGCGGTTTCAGCGTTTGAATTATGACGGACAATCTGCTGTTACCGCGCAGTCGGAAGATTATGCTTTGTTTGTGAAAGCTTTGTTGGATTTGCACCAAGCGAGTTTGACTTTAGGCAATGGGGAAGAGGCAAAACAGTTGCCGAATTCTCAGTTTTGGTTGGAGAAAGCTGGGCAGGTGCAAGAAGAGTTTGATGAGTTTTTGTGGAGCGTGGAATTGGGAGGATATTACAATACTGCTAAGGATGCTAGCGGAGATTTGTTGGTGCGGGAACGCAGCTATATAGACAATGCAACTCCGGCGGCGAATGGAATTGCGATCGCCTCTTTGGTTCGTCTCGCGCTGTTGGGCCCGAATTTAGAATATCTCGATCGCGCGGAGCAAGGTTTGCAAGCTTTCAGCAGTATTGTGCAAGATGCTCCGCAAGCTTGTCCGAGTCTACTTTCGGCGATCGACTGGTATCAGCATTCTACCCTGATTCGCACGTCTAGCGATCGAATTTCTGGCTTGATTTCCCAGTATTATCCGACTGCTGTCTGTCAGATTGAGGCTGATTTACCTGAAGGTATTATCGGGTTAGTTTGCGAGTGTTTAACTTGCAAGGAACCTGCGAAAAGTCAAGAGCGACTGTTGGAGGAAATTTTGCAAAGTCAAACGCGAGTTTAGCACCAATACTGTCTATATTATTGAACCGCGAAAACGCGAAAAACGCGAAGGAAGAAGGAGGAAGCAGAAGGAAGAAGTAGATTATCTTCTACCGGGAAGGAAGTACATCTTCAATCGGCTCCTCAATAGACTTTTTGCAAAAGTCCTTTTAAGCAAATTTTCGGACGGGCAAGATGCCCATCCCACAAGAAAAAAAACTTTTTGTGGGATGGGCATCTTGCCCGTCCCAGCTATTTTTGCAAGAGGTCTAATCTTCCAAAGAATCTCAGTGGCTTCAGCCCGCTTGACTGTCAACAAATGCAAATACTTTCCGGCGGCACGGCAACTCGAACGCTGTCGCCGACTTGGTGTCGCTGCAAGTCATCTCTGTGCAAGTTTTGTCGGCGAAGGGCGATCGAACTTTTAGCAGTCAACCGCACCGTATAGCGCGTGTCAGTGCCAATATAAATAGCCTCTTCTACTATTCCCGGCCAGCTATTTTCATCGTCATAATTAGCCGGATAAATAGCAGCTTTTTCTGGACGCAACACCAGGGTGACAACTTTCCCAGGGGGGATATCTTCGGCTGTTGCAACTAACACGGGCAACTCCTGGTCAACCAACACTATTATTTTACCGTTTTGCTTTTCTACTACTCGACCACTTAAAAAATTGCTGTCGCCAATAAAATCAGCAACAAACCGCGTTTTAGGATATTCATAAATATCAACTGGCGTGCCGACTTGTTGCAGTTTTCCTCCATCCATCACTGCAATTCTGTCCGACATCGTTAGCGCTTCTTCCTGATCGTGAGTTACATAAATAAACGTAATTCCCAATTTTCGCTGCATTTTTTTTAATTCTAATTGCATCTCTTTACGCAATTTCAAATCCAGCGCTCCTAGGGGTTCATCCAACAGCAAAACAGACGGCTGTTTGACTAATGCCCTTGCTAGTGCTACTCGCTGCTGCTGTCCCCCTGAGAGTTGGCGGGGATAGCGTTTTCCTACCTCGGTTAACTGTACTAATGCTAAGGCTTCAGCAACGCGATCGCCAATTTTTTTCTGAGGCAAATTCTCCATTTCCAACCCAAAAGCGACATTTTGTGCTACTGTCATGTGCGGAAATAAAGCATAGTTTTGAAATACCGTATTTACTGGGCGGTGAAAGGGTGGGCGATTTTGCATCGGTTGGCCGTGAATGTAAATTTCGCCGGCTGTGGGAATTTCAAAACCAGCAATCATTCGCAAAGTTGTAGTTTTGCCACAGCCGGAAGGGCCGAGTAAAGAAAAGAATTCTCGATCGTAAATTTGCAGGTTGATGTTATCTACAGCTAAGAAATCTTTACTGCGGGCACTTTTAAATACTTTGGAAACTTCTAAAACTTCGACAGAGTGCATTGTGTTAGTATGTGTGAGTATAAAAAGCTGAGTTATAGTCCGGTTAAACTGATATCTTGCACCATTCTCAATTACTGGTTTAGGAACGGGCAAGATGCCCGTTCCACAAGAAATTTATTCTTTGTGGAACAGGCATCTTGCCTGTTCTTGAGAATGGTGCAACTCCAAAACAAGCTAAAAAATTAAGTAAACCAGCCCCGGCAGAAACCTGTTTTATATCTACTTTCCGGCCCCTGCTTTAACTTCCGTCCAAGCTCGATCGTACAATGCGGTTGCTTTCCCGACATCCTCCAATAATTTCATTTTGCCAAACACCTCAGCCGGTGGGTAAATTTGAGGATTTTTCAAATCGTTCGGGTCAATTAAACCTTTATCAATTGCTGCTTTGTTGGGCGATCCGAAGTGGGTAAAATTGGAAATTTGGGCGCCGACTTCTGGCTGCAAAATAAAGTTAATAAATTTCTCCGCTAACTCTTTCTGGGGCGCACCTTTGGGAATAGCCATGTTGTCCGAAAAAATGATTGTTCCTTCTTTGGGAATAGCGTAACGGAGATTAGGATTTTCTGTCATCACTTGGAAAATATCACCGCTCCATTCCATTGTCAAATTTACTTCTCCTTGATCTAGCATATTTTGCCCGGTGTCGGGGACAAAAGCTGCAATGATATTGTTACTTTTAATCAGCAAATCGCGGGCTTTGTTAATCTCTTCGGGATTGGTTGTATTTGGGTCAAATCCTAAATACATTAAAACTCCTGCTAATGTGTATCTAGCATCGTCTTGCCACGCTACTTTTCCGGTATATTTAGGGTCGAACATCACCCCCCAACTATTAATTTCTCCCTGGACTGTTTTCACGTTGTAGCCAATTCCCATAGTTCCCCACTGGTAGGGCAGCGAATATTTGTTGCCTGGATCAAAAGCTTGATTAATAAACTTAGGTTCTAGGTTCTTTTGGTTGGGAATATTGTTTAAATTCAGCGGCTCAATTAGATTTTCCGCGATCATGATTTTCACCATGTAATCGGCAGGAAATATTAAGTCGTAACCGGGGTTTCCCTGTTTGAGTTTGGCATAGAGTGCGTCGCTGTTCTCGAAAGTGTCGTATTGAATTTTAACATTGTTCTCTTTCTCGAATTGGGCGATCGCTTCTGGGGCGATATAACTTGCATAATTGTAAATGCTGAGCACTTGCTGTTGGTTGCCACCTGTGGGGCTACAGCCGAAAGCCACCGTTGCACTCATCACAAATAAAAGTAGGAAAGTCAGCAGGCGTTTCATAGGTTTTGTTAGTTGCAGACAAAAATAATTATGACACAGAAAGCAATTATTTTAAGTTTTCTGAACTTTTAACGATGATACAACCAGCAACAAAGAAGCCAACAACATCAAAGTTGAAATGGCATTAATCGCTGGCGTCACTGAGAATTTTATCATGCCATAAACAAATAATGGTAGCGTCATGGAACCGACGCCCGTGGTAAAAAATGTCACGACAAAATCGTCCAGCGACAGAGTAAAAGCCAGCAGTGCCGCGCTGAAAATAGCGGGCCAAATCAGAGGGAGAGTGATGCGCCAAAAAGCCCGCCATTCGTTAGCGCCTAAGTCAAAAGCTGCTTGTTCTAATTGAGGATCTAGTTCCGCCAAACGCGCCCTGACAGTAATAGTCACAAAGGAAATATTAAAGACAACATGACCTATAATTACGGTAGGTAAGCCGAGATTCAGGCGAATTCCCGTGAGATTTTCTACGATCCGAAATACTAGGGTAAAGAAAACTAGCAGCGAAATGCCGATCGTAATTTCGGGCATGATAATCGGCAAAAACAGTAAAGCTTCTACAGCTTTGCGCCCCGGAAAATGAAAGCGTTCGAGTGCTAACGCGAGCATTGTACCAAAAATTGTCGCTAACACCGTCGAAATAGCTGCAATTAGCAAGCTGTTGTTAAGGGCTGTCCAGATTCCGGCGCTGCTACTCGTAGCAATCGTCGCGCCTGCATTGCTAAACAAACTGCGGTACCAATCGAGGGTAAAACCGCGCCAAACGGCATTGAATCTGGAGGCGTTAAAGGAGTAAATAATTAAGATGAGAATTGGCAAGTAAAGAAAGGCAAATGCTAGTGCAGCTTGTACCCAAAGCCACTTTTTGCCGATCGCCCGCACGAGTAAATCTAGTTTAGTCATTAGTCAAAAATAGGTTAGCCTGTAGGGGCGGGTTTTACAGACAATCTGTGCCTAAGACCAATAATCTCATAAACCCGCCCCCACCCAACTGTAAATCTCAATCTACCTGTTTAAGTTTCATCAGACACGCGGAAGTAAATTAACACCGGAATCAATATGATTACCGTTAACAGCATAGAAAGCGCCGAACCAAAAGGCCAATCGCGGGCTCTCATAAACTGATTCTGAATCAAATTTCCCACCATAACTGTTTTAGAACCACCTAATATATCCGGTGTGATGAAAGCGCCGACAGCGGGAACAAAAACTAAAATAGAGCCTGCCACAATACCGCGAGTTGTCAATGGTAAAAATACGCGCCAAAAAGTGCGAATATCATTTGCACCTAAATCGTGAGCGGCTTCTACTAATGAAAAATTGAAGCGTTCTATGCTAGAATATAAAGGCAGAACCATGAAAGGTAAATAGCCATAAATTAGACCGATCGCCACAGCGAAAGGCGTAAAAAGCAAGTTTAACGGTTCGCTAATAATTTGCAGGCTTTGCAGGGCTGTGTTAACTACTCCTTCGCTACGCAGCAGTATGATCCAGGCGTAGGTTCTCACTAAAAAATTAGTCCAAAATGGAATAATTACCAGCAAAAGCAAAGCATTTCGCCAGCGAGGAGAACGGGTGGCGATGAAGAATGCTAGGGGATAGCCAACTAACAAGCAAGCGGCAGTTGTTAGAAAAGCCAGCCAGAGCGATCGCCCAATTACTCCTAAGAAAAGTCCACTGAACAAACGCTGGTAGTTGCTGAGAGTAAATATCCAAGTAACACCGCCGTAAGTACCGCGTTCTAAGAAACTGTACAACAGTACAATTAGCAAGGGCCAAATGAAGAAAACCATCAGCCAGGCCGTAGCGGGAAATAAGAGCAGCAACAGGTTAGTCTGCTGGCGGTTTTTGACACTCATTATTTACTCAAGCGAAATTTAGCACATAATGCAACACATTTTATATCAAATCCGCATTTTATGAATTATGTCATCATTAATAAATTATCAAGAGGTACGCAATGTCAGGAGAATCGTCAACCCCCAAAATAGTCGTCGTCGGTGCAGGATGGGCCGGTTTAGGCGCTACCTATCACCTAGCCCAGCAAGGCTATGATGTCACCCTGCTAGAAGCAGGCCCTTATCCGGGTGGCTTAGTTGCAGGGTGGAAAACCGCCGGCGGGCGTTCCGTAGAAGCAGGCATTCATGGCTTCTGGTATCCCTACAAAAACATCTTTTCCCTAGTCAAAGAATTAGGACTCGATCCCTTCACACCTTGGACTCGTTCTTGTCAGTATTCACCCGCGGGATTGGAAGTAGAATCGCCAATTTTTCAGGACGAACCGCGCCTTCCCACACCGTTAGGAACCTTTCTTTACACCAGATTTAAAAGGCTGCCATTAGTCGATCGGCTTTCAGCGTTGCCCTTACTCTACGCCGTCCTAGATTTCGACAATTCCGACGAAGCTTGGCGCAGGTACGATCGCGTCACAGCCCGCGAACTATTCAAACAGTTTGGCGTTTCTGCAAGACTGTACCGCGATGCTTTTGAACCGATGTTATTAGTAGGTTTATTTGCACCAGGAGAACAATGTTCTGCCGCCGCAGCTTTGGGAATGCTGTATTATTTCATCTTAGCACATCAACCGGATTTTGATGTAGTTTGGTGTCGCGGAACTGTCGGAGAAAAAATCTTTCGTCCCTGGGTCGATCGCCTGGAAAAACTCGGTGCAAAAGTATTGACAAAGCAGCGAGTTACTGATTTAAGAGTTGACAGCAACAACCGAGCCACAGGCGTTGTTTGCGGCGAAGAAACCTTCGATGCAGATGCAGTTATTTTTGCAGTTGGCGTCACCGGAATGCAAAAAATTATCAGCAGCAGCCCAGCTTTGCAAAGCCGCCAAGAGTTTCGGGACGCGATGAATTTGGGTGCAGTTGACGTGTTAGCTGTTCGCCTGTGGTTTGACCGAAAAATTGACATTCCACTGCCTTCTAATGCCTGTTTTGGATTTAGTTCAACTACAGGCTGGACGTTTTTTGATTTGAATGCTTTGCACGACGAATTTCGAGACGAACCGGGAACAGTTGTCGAAGCTGACTTTTATCACGCAAACCAATTAATTCCCCTAAAAGATGAGGAAATAGTTTCCTTAGTTCAGCGGGATTTAGCGACTTGCATTCCGGCTTTTCGGGAGGCAAAAGTAATTGACAGCAGCGCGATTCGGCTGTCGCGGGCTGTGACGCATTTTGCCCCTGGCAGCTATCAGTATTTGTTGCCAGCGGTAACAAGTTATGATAATGTATTTATGAGCGGCGATTGGGTTGTGACCCGGCACGGTTCTTGGTCGCAGGAAAAGGCTTATGTTACTGGTTTGGAAGCGGCAAATTTGGTAATTTCGCGTTTCGGAATCGGAAACAAAGCGACAATTATTCCCGTGGAAGCTGATGAACCGCACATTCAAATTGGGCGAAAGATTAATCAGTTTACTCGCAGTATGACTAAAACTTTCATTCCCGATTTTTGGCTGCCATAAAAAGAAGGAATTCTGCAACGCATTTAACAGATATCTTGCACCATTCTCAATTAGCCGTAGGGGCGGGTTCGCCAACAGCCTTAAAGCTTGCAAATAGGTTCTCTAAACCCGCCCAACCCCACGAAAAATCCTCTTATTGATATTGCTGCAAGATGTCAGATTTAACTGAGATGTTAGGAAGAATGGGGATTCCCGTCTGGTTAGCTAAGGATCGCGAATTAAATAACTTACAATTTTAATTGTTATTGTGGGATGGGCGTCCCGCCCGTCCTTTTTGGACGG
>NZ_JAUBUC010000176.1:0-4450 GCF_036705285.1 Microcoleus sp. B4-C1
GCCCGTCCAAAAAGGACGGGCGGGACGCCCATCCCACTTTCAAGAGTGGAAGTTATTTAATTCTCATTCCTTAGTCGTCTTCAGACGACTTTAGCTTTGAGGCAGGGGTTGAAACCCCTGTCGGACTGTCGGACTATCGGTTGCACGTTAAGTTGACACCTACGGGCACGGCGCTTTCCCTACAGGGGTTACAACCCCTACCGGACTGGGGTTTTGACGTTTTTGGGCACAGGAAGAAGGGCACGGCGTCTAAGCGCTTACCCGTAGCTTCAGATGGATGCAATGGCTAAAATAGTGTGATTTCTACCTAAAGGACTAGATATTTGCACGCAGTATCTGTCAGAATCTTTTTTAAGAAATGTTAACGTGAGACATCTTGGGAATTACCAGTTCCGCTCACCCACTCTAAAAATCCTTGAAGTGAATTCTGTCGGGGTAGCGATTGTTCCGTAGCGGCGAGCACACACCCGAAAAAGACCACACTGCCCAAAATTGCAATCAGCGGCAAAGGCTTACCCAGCCCAAAGTCCCGCTGAAGCCGAGCTAAGGGTCTGCTCTCGCGCCTGAGCATCTTTCCTACCGTCAGTTGTTTGAGACTAAAAGGATCGCGCACAAAATGACCGCTCCAGCTAATTACCATATGAGAATGGCAGTGGGGGCAAGTGAATAGTCCACTGACCATCCCGACGGGGCCTACGACGCTGGAACGGTTGCAGATCGGGCAAGTGACAGAATGAGTGTTATAGGTGGGAGCGTTCATAACTGTTTTTCTTGAGTAAAAAAAACTAACAAGTAATTGGGAGCCTGTGTTAACGCCAAAGGTATAGACCTTGAGAGGCACTTTTCCTTAATTCCTAGTTTACCGCTCCAATCGGGTCGATCGGAGCTCACTGCTTGGGAAAACCTGCAAATTGCCAATCCCGCAACGAGTGCAAGTCTGGAGCACAGGTGAGATTATATTGCAAAGGAGTTACGGTTATTCTGTTGTCGCGAATAGCTTGTACGTCTGTAGGAATATCATGTGGCACCGCCGAATCGGCGATTTCTTCTACATCTTCTAACAATTCCCCAGCCAGCCAATAATAAGTTTTGCCGCGCGGATCGGTGCGCTTTTGAAATATGTCGAAATAGCGGCGAATGCCTTGACGGGCGATCGCAACTCCGGTAATTTCTGCTTGTGAGACTGCTGGTATGTTGACATTCAACAGCATCGGTTTCGCCATTGGCTGTTTTTCCAACTGTGCCAGCAAGCTGACAGCGAAATCCACCGCCGGCCCAAATTCCTGCGAAGTAAAGCTCGCGAGGCTGAAAGCAATGCTGGGAATGCCTTCCATAATTCCTTCCATTGCTGCCGAAACCGTACCCGAACAGATGATATCCGTGCCTAAATTGGGCCCGTGGTTGATACCGGAAAGGACAAAATCCGGCGGTTTGTCAAGTAAAGCCCACAAAGCAAGTTTCACGCAGTCGGCGGGAGTACCCGAACAGGCCCAAGCTTGGACTGCGGGCTCAAAAATAGATTCGACAATTTCGGCGCGGATGGGTTGGTGCAAGGTAAGGCCGTGGCCGGTAGCGGAGCGCTCTCTGTCGGGACAAACTACGCTCACATCGTGGCCAGCGGCGGCGAGAGCGTTGGCGAGGCTGCGGATGCCTTGTGCAAAGATGCCGTCGTCGTTGCTAATTAAAAGTTTCATTGAAATTTTTATAGGCCTTATAGCAATCTTAAACTAGATTCAACTAGGGCGATCGCTCTAACCTCGAATTCCCTATTACAAATTATCCATAACTGCCATCAATCTAAAATATAAAATTTAAAATCTAAAATCAACAAGCTGTCGAGCCAAAATTGCGCTAAACTCAACTTGGCCCAAAACAGCCATCAATCTAAAATCTAAAATCTAAAATCAACAAGCTGTCGAGCCAAAATTGCGCTAAACTCAACTTGGCCCAAAACTGCCATCAATCTAAAATCTAAAATCTAAAATCTAAAATCTAAAATCAACAAGCTGTAGAGCCAAAATTGCGCTAAACTCAACTTGGCCCAAAACAGCCATCAATCTAAAATCTAAAATCTAAAATCTAAAATCAAAATGACTGTCCAGCTAAGCGACATTGAAACTCAACTAGAAACCCTCGGTCAAGAGTCCAAAAGTGCGATCGCCAGTGCCAATACCCTCGAACAACTCGAACATTTGCGCCTCGGCTACCTCGGCAAAAAAGGCCAACTCTCTCAAATTTTAGGCATGATGGGCAAACTGTCGCCAGACCAGCGGCCCAAAGTAGGGGCGATCGCCAATACAGTCAAAGAAGCCCTGCAAGCCGATTTAGAAGACAAGCGCGCCGCCCTCCAAACCGCCCAAATCCAAGCCAAATTAGCCTCAGAAACCATCGATGTCACCATGCCGGGGATTTTTCGCCCCCAAGGCCGCGTTCACCCCTTAAACGCCGTCATAGACCGCGCTCTCGATATCTTTGTCGGCCTCGGATACACCGTCGCCAACGGCCCGGAAATGGAGACAGATTATTATAACTTCGAGGCCCTGAACACACCGCCAGACCACCCAGCGCGGGATATGCAAGATACATTTTACCTACCAGGCGGCGACTTACTGCGGACTCAGACATCATCAGTGCAAATTCGCTACATGGAACAGCACAAACCCCCGATTCGGATTGTCTCTCCCGGCCGCGTTTACCGCCGCGATACTGTCGATGCTACTCACGCAGCAGTCTTCCACCAAATTGAACTTTTAGCAATTGATGAAGGTCTGACATTTACGGACTTGAAAGGCACAATTAAAGAGTTTTTGCGACAAATGTTCGGGCAAGATTTGCCGATTCGTTTCCGCACGAGTTACTTTCCCTTTACGGAACCTTCGGCCGAAGTGGATTTGCAGTGGAACGGCAAATGGCTGGAAGTTTTAGGCTGCGGAACGGTCGATCCTAATGTTCTTAAAGGAGTCGGTTTAGATCCAGAAAAGTATACTGGGTTTGCGGCCGGTTTTGGTGTCGAGCGGTTCGCAATGGTACTTTATGAAATCGACGACATTCGCCGGGTTTATGCTAGCGATTTGCGTTTTTTACGGCAATTTTAAAGCATGGTTTGGGGTCGGTTCTACAAACCCTCTAGAGATTTTGCTTAAGCTACATCAATTTTTCAGTTTCAAGTAAGCAGACAAGAGCCACAAAACCAGAAGATATGGTGGGCGGGTGAGTGCAAGTAACTCTTGCTATCCGACTTCTTTCAGGTCAAAACCCGCCCCCTCACATCAGTTTATTTATGCCCGCTGACTTAAGTAGACAAGGGCTTTGCACTTACCTACTTATTTATTTTCTACTTGCTAAAAACACCCTTGATGCTGTCAACAGCGCTCTCGACAGCATTCTTGGTATTATCTACTGCTTTCTGAGTCCGAGCTGAATCTTCCGATGCTCTTTTCTCAATGGTGGCCGCATCTTTCTTAGCTTTGCGCTCTACTACACTACCATCCTCCGATGAGCGATCGACTTTAGCAGCATTTGTCTTGGCAGTTTCCTTAACCTTCTCTTCTGTATCTCGGATGAAGTTCTTGGCTCGTCCAGCATCTTTGCTGGCTTTTTCTTGAACCGCATCGCCCGCATCTGCTGCTGCGATCAAGTTTACAGCAGGAGAAGCCATTGCTGCGGTGTTGGAGAAGAACGCACCAGACCAAACGAAGGCCATCGCTGACACGCAAAGCACAGTTGTAGCCATCCAGCGCCCGACAGTCGAAAGCCGTTTCGTAAAAGAATTCAGTTTCATAGAATACAAAAGGAGATATGACATTCTATTTTTACTCGATTTGAGCGATCGGCGGAACCGTTCTCTAGAGAGAGGTTATCCGCCCACAACGGTTAAAAAAGTTCCCTCTTTTGATAGATTCAAGCCAGGAAAGTCAGTCAATTTTAGATTTTAGATTTTAGATTTTAGATTTTAGATTTTAGAGTTGACTCCCCAGTCGCCCTTGGGAATCTTGAACTTTGGTGAGTCGATTGTAGATTTTAGATTTTAGATTTAACAATTAATATCAAATCTGTTAGCATCGGGATTATTCATCTATCTCTTCTCTGCATCAGCGTGAATCAGCGTCAATTAATTGTCATCTGCGGTTAAGCAATTTTCTTGTTTTTACCGCAGATACAGGCAGATTAACACAGATTAACGCAGATGAATTATATCAATTCCGGTTGCAGCTTCGGAATAGTAAATTAGAGTTGACTGTTCACGGCGTCAACAGTCAACCGTCAACAGTCAACATCATTACGGTGTTACCGGAAATGATATAAGTAGGTGCGACAGTCAAGCTATCATCAATCGGGCGATTATTGTCATAAAATATCGCTTCTAAGGAATGATATCGTTTCCGGTTGTATCGGAATGATTTAACCGCAGAGGGCGCAGAGAACGCAGAGGGAGAGAATACAGAGAGGA
>NZ_JAUBUC010000024.1:0-21612 GCF_036705285.1 Microcoleus sp. B4-C1
AAAAACCAATTTTTCTTTGACACATCTTCTCAAATCCCCTTGACAACTGGCATACAGGCTTAACTTGTGACCAATGCCTGCCTCCTGCCTCCAAACTCCAATTTTTAGCTTTGCTGCTTTCATTGAGATGCTCCCGCGCGTTAGCCAAAAATAAATGTTTCGCGGTTTTCATGTCAAGTCTTTGACAATGGAGAGGCAAAATCCCGCTAATGCTGTTGCTAAGGGGTGGCCTAACCAGCTATTGCGAGTAACAGTCCGCTTCCGGCTGCAAATAATTCCAGTTTAGCTGTTGACAACCCCAAAAATTTGCCTGACAAGTCTCCAGAGGTTGTACCTTTCACTAATATGTCTACTGAAACGGCTATGGCAAGTAGGGCTACAGATAATACTCTCCAAGCTGTACCTGTATCAGCAGCCCAGCAGAAAGTTTAGGCGGTAGATGGAACAAATCAGACAGCAGAAATTACGGCGTAAAACTAGATGAGTTAACTCTGAAACTGTACGATCGCATCGATCGAAGTTGGCAAACTAGCCCTACTTTTAATCAAAATCTAGTCTATCGAGTCAGTACAAGTCAAGATGGGGCGATGGCGTTCCGCCCCGCAAGCTACGGCAATTTCCAGCCACTCAATCAATCAGCCAAGGATTACGCCCAAGAAACTGCTTTGCCAAATCTGCTGAAATCTTCCGAAACTAGCAGCAGTAACAGTGCAGCACCAGTCGCTAAGTTTACTGTAGTGTTTGATCCTACATGAACCTTAGAAGTTAACCCCTAGCTCACATACAACATCTCTCCGGTAAGGCACGCCATCAGCACCTTACTTTTCCTTTTTAACTTAAATGTGCTATTATAAACAGCGCCCTCTAAGGCATTCTACCTCTAAAACAACAAATGAAAGAACTTGACGAGAAAAAAACCCAGGAACTGCTATGCACCATCATGGAATGGGAACTTGCAGGTGTCGTGCGCTATACCCACTATTCACTAATGGTGACAGGGCCAAACCGGATTCCCATCGTGCAGTTTTTTAAAGCACAAGCAACGGAATCTCTACTCCACGCCCAACAAGCAGGAGAAATTCTCACCGGTTTAGAGGGACACCCCAGTCAGAAAATTGCTCCCATCGAAGAAACCTACAAACACTCGGTGAAAGACTTGTTGGAAGAAAGTTTAAATCACGAGAAAAAAGCGCTCAAGAAGTATAAATCTTTACTTGAAGTCGTGACAGACTCCAGCGTTTATTTGGAAGAATATGCCCGAAATCTAATTGGACAAGAAGAATTGCACCAAGTAGAACTGAAAAAAATGCTGCGGGATTATAGTTGATTTAATCATTAGTTAGTTGTTATTGGTGATTGGTTATTGGTTATTTCCAATCACCAATGACCAATGCCCTATGCCCATGCCCCATGATTATAAAAAATGAATTTTAGTGAAGCCATACCAACTTTTGTAATTACCCTGCGCGAAGGCGTAGAAGCCGCCTTAGTCGTCGGAATTGTACTAGCTTGCCTCAAAAAAGCCGAGCAAAGTAACCTCAATTCTTGGGTTTATGCAGGTGTCGCAGCCGGCATTGCTTCTAGCGGTATTGTGGGTGTTATATTCAATGGATTGCTCGCAGCACTATCAACATCCCAGCAGCCTTACGCACCAGTCATTAAACAGCTATTAGAGGGTGTGTTGGGAATTGTGGCGATCGCAATGCTAAGCTGGATGCTAATTTGGATGACTCAGCAAGCTCGCTTTCTCAAAGCAGAAGTTGAAGGAGCAGTTACAGCCGCTTTGACAGAAAATAGCAATGCCGGCTGGGGCGTATTTGGCTTAATTTTTATTGCGGTACTACGCGAAGGTTTTGAAACAGTTATATTTGTCAGCGCTCAATTTCAACAAGGTTTGAGTCCCGCTTTAGGTGCTTTGGGCGGTTTGACTGGGGCGGCAATCATTGGCGCGCTACTGTTCAAGTGGGGTGTCAAAATTGATATCCGCCTGTTTTTCAAGTTTATGGGGATTTTGTTGTTGTTAATCGTGGCAGGTTTGGCAGTATCTGCACTCAAGCATTTTGACCAAGCCGCTGGGATTTTGTCGCAGATGAATAGCAAGTATGCAGCGATTTGTGTTTATTACGATCGCCTCGCACCACTCCACTCTTGTATTTTAGGGCCGATGGTGTGGAATGCAGCGGAGATTTTGCCCGATCGGGAATTTCCGGGAGTCGTTCTCAAAGCACTATTTGGATACAGAGATCGACTTTATCTCGTCCAAGCAGCCACTTACACAATATTCTTAGCCACCATCGGCGGTCTTTATTTCCAAAAATTAAGTTCTAAGGGGAGTGTTCCCAACAAAAATAGTCAGCCAGAAGGATAGCAAACTCGCCCTCAGTAGGTATGTATGCAAGCGGTTGTTATCGGTTGTTTTGCTGATGCCAGGGCGAGAAAAAAATTAGCCCCACAGGCAAAAATTTGACCAAAAATTGTCAGGTTGCGGGATTGATTATTTGACTTTTATATGATATCATTTAATAATGGCAATATCGTTTATTTATTTTATAAATACTCATATTATTATTATTTAATAATACGGTCAATACCCGAAAAAAGCAAGCCCTACCCTCTCAAAAAACACAAAAATTTTATAAGCAAAATTAACTAACTTAAAAAAATTACAGTTAACGGTTAACAGGGTTATGCAAAACGCCGACTACCGGTAGGGCGATCGTGTGAAGCCCCAGGCGCACCCTGCAAAAGTTAAGGCTGTTCTTTCCGACCAAAAAATCTGTCCCCAGCCAGATTTGGGGTAAACAGTTTTCTGATATGCGATCTTATCGCTTATAATAAGTACAAGAATATTTACAGAGCCCCGAAAGTTCTTAATCAACCTTATAATCCTTAATGAAGCTTAAAATTAAAAAATTGTTCGTTAAAGTTACCTGGAACCCCCAGAAGGCTGTAGGATCTGCCATTCGGTTAGCGGTGAGATAAATAATGATGCCCCGGATACTTGTTATTGATGATGACGCGGCGATCGCCGAACTTGTAGCCGTCAACCTAGAAATGGCTGGCTATGAAGTCACCCAGGCAGAAGACGGCATCAAAGGTCAGGCACTAGCAATACAACTGCTCCCCGACCTGATCATCCTAGACCTCATGCTGCCTAGAGTAGACGGATTCACCGTATGTCAGCGTTTGCGGCGTGACGAGCGCACCTCAGACATTCCCGTCTTGATGTTGACAGCCTTAAGTCAAACTCAAGACAAAGTAGAAGGCTTCAACTCCGGCGCCGACGACTACCTGACAAAACCCTTTGAACTAGAAGAGATGCTAGCCCGAGTGCGAGCTCTACTAAGGCGCACAGACCGCATTCCCCAAGCGGCCAAACACTCCGAAATTCTGAATTACGGCCCGCTGACCCTTGTCCCCGAAAGGTTTGAAGCTGTTTGGTACGCTCAGACAGTCAAATTGACCCACCTAGAGTTTGAGTTGCTGCACTGCTTGCTTCAGCGCCACGGTCAGACAGTCTCTCCCAGCGAAATTCTCAAAGAAGTGTGGGGTTACGACCCCGACGACGACATCGAAACTATTCGTGTACACATCAGACACCTGAGAACCAAGATGGAACCAGATCCCCGCCATCCTCGGTACATCAAAACCGTATACGGGGCTGGTTATTGCCTGGAGTTACCCAACAACGAACAAGTAGCTGAAGAAACCAAATCCTCTGCTTGAGCTAGCCCGCCAGATGCAACAAGCAGTTAAAAATCCCGCTAGAAAAGCCTGAGAGCATTTGCTCTCAGGCTTGCTTGTTTGGAGTTTGAGTGAATATGTCAACAAGTAGCCATTAACTCTCTTGATTTGGAAAAAAACAATCCTGCACCCCCCTCTAACCGCAGGGCGGTTTCATTCTCTTGTAGGGGCTGCCCCCCGTGGCTGCCCCCATGTCTGAAACTGTGAAATCGTCTGTGGGGGGTAGGCACGGGGAGTAGGGGTAGCACTACCCCTACAAAATCGCGATTTTCGTGAGAATGAAACCGCCCTGCCTCTAACCGTACTTTTAGAGAAGCTTGTCCATAGGAAAGTACCGGATTTCTTTTTCCACCTTGTCTTTTTCGAGAGGATTCGATAGCTACTTAAACAATACTCTAGCCATAATACTCTTTAATAATATTATTTATCAATAAATTTAGAGGTATTCTTTTAGCTGCTATTTTTGCTAACGAGAGGCCCAACTCCGATCAAGCGCCAAAAACAGTCATAATCGTGATAAAACGATGTTTTTTCCTACTGATTTACATACCAGAACTCAAATCAGTGAAAATTTTTCTCAAATACCCCTTGACTAAAATACTAAAATTGTTGATTATCTATATCAATAACCTGCGATCGCTTAAAACTCCACTGACATCTTTCTCAAGAGGTAAATCGCCGTGACCAGCATGGCAAAATCCTTCCCAGCCGAAGGAAAATCATTTCCCTGGTGGGTCGGCAACGCCCGCTTAATCAACCTTTCGGGCCGTTTGCTCGGTACCCACGTCGCCCATGCCGGCCTCATCGTCTTCTGGGCGGGAGCCTATACCCTATTGGAGCTTTTCCGCTTTAACCCAGAATTGCCCATGTACGAACAAGGCTTAATGTTGTTGCCAAACCTAGCCAGACTCGGCTTGGGCGGGGGTGCGGGAGGCAAAATTGTCGATACTATCCGTACTTCCCCGTTAGGGCGATTCACCTCTTTCTCGGCTTCGGCGGCATCTTTTACTCCCTCAAAGGGCCAGCCACCCTCGAAGCAAGAACTTTTTTCTTTGGCTACACATGGAAAGACGCAGACAAAATGACCACCATCTTGGGCATCCGCCTAGTTTTGCTGGGTGTCGCTACCTTCTTGTTGGTGGCCAAAGCTATGTATTTTGGTGGTTTATGACTGTCTTTTTCTAATAGTTATGTATTGCCACTTTGATTATTTTTGTAGAGTCTGTCCGTAACATTGCCAGAAGGAGTGCATCAAATCAAGGGCTTGTATCCAATTCCTTGTTATTGGGATTTTTTTACTAACGACTACCGCCTCACATTTACAGTGCGCCCGTGCGTTGCTTGTACTGAAGATGCGGTTGCACTGACTGACTTTGAACCTAAGACTTGTTTTATCAATGCTTATCCGCAACATTGCTATAAACTTCACAAAAATTACGCAGAAATACCGAAAACAACTTTTTCAGTTCCACTTTTAGCAAAGGGGATAGGTGGCTAGCAGATTACCCTGGACTAAAGGGGGAGTCTAGATTTATATGGATTATCACGGAAAATATACTTGAGGAGCCTCTAAAAAATAGCACGAATAAATAACAGATAATCCATGACAATCCTCGTTCAACTATTTTATTTTTTCCGACATGAATTTATACAGTGCTAACTCACTCAAAGTCGAACTCAACCAAAGAGGCTGCCGCCTGACTCCCCAGCGAGAAACTATTTTGAGTGTCTTTCAAAATCTACCGCAAGGCAATCATTTAAGTGCGGAAGAATTATACAAGACATTGCAGAATAAAGGAGAACGAATAGGCTTGTCTACTGTCTACCGAACGCTGCATTTATTAGCCAGGATAGGAATTTTGCGTGAACTAGAATTAGCAGAAGGACACAAACATTACGAACTGAATTTTCCCGAATTGCACCACCACCACCATCTGGTTTGCATTCAGTGTCACAAAACCTTTGAATTTAGCGATGAATCGATTTTAAAAATTGGCAAAAAGCAAGTTGAAAAAGCTGGGGTAGAACTGCTTGACTGTCAATTAACTGTGCGTGCGGTTTGTTTGGAAGCGCTACGGGAGGGATGGCCTTCTTTGGTACCCAGCAATTGGTTGTGTCCCAGATATCATTCAGAAATGGAGGAAGAAATTAGTTGATTTGGATGCAATACACTTCCGTAATTGGTAATTTGTGCTTTTTTATTCGTTATGAGCTGTTAGTTATTAGCACCTAAAAATAACCAATGACAACTGACAACAGACGGCTGACTGCTGAATTCACTTTTGCAATTAAGCAACCTCAGAAGAATCGCAACGTTGGTGTTCCATCCGAAATATGTTAGCGTACAAACTAGCAACAATCTGTTTGCCTTCCTGCGTCAACTGCAAGTAACCGAGAGATTCACTGATGTGAGGATAAATCCCGCTCCAGTAAAACTTAGAGTAGCTTTGCAGCAAGTCGCCCGGATGTCGATAGCCCAAAAGTTTAGTAGCACCGCTTTCTTCCAACTCGTAAAAGAGCGCGCCAATTTTCTGCAAATATTGCGGGTTGCTGAGCTGACCTATCAAGTCAGCACCGCGAACTAAACTAGAGTAATTAACTGCATCCTCGTCAGTGTTGCCGTCAAGCACCGAGAAACGAGTCTGTTCTATGTTCTGCTTAATTATCTCAGCATTAATTAGCTTGTGGTTGCCGAAGCGCTCGTCAATAAACAATTTAGCTCGGTCAACTCGGTAAGGAGCTAGGCTGGCCGCCGTTGCACCGGGAGCAAGTGCAATTCTCATGCCATCTTTTCCTGTAGCATACAATCCTTCTGATTCTTGGTCTTGCCGGCAAACTCCTTTGACATATCCGATGTCTTGGCACAGCAAAGAAATGATGAAGTGCAGCCAATCTTCGCAGGAAACTCCGCCCTTGCGAATGTGTTTTCCCCGCAAGATTTCTTGACCGACTAAGCTAATGCAAATGGCGTGTTCTACATTGTGATAAAGAGCGTCGCTGTTGGCGATGTTTTCTAACGCCATTGCCCCCACCCAGGCAATAATGTCAGCATAGTCTGATTTGTAGCCTCCGTAAGTGCGGCTGTAACCGTTCTGAAGTTGTTCGATGAAAGCCTCGATCAGAAGTTCTGTAGAATTAAACATACCCTATCCTTTTACCTTAATATTGCCTTTCCACAGGGGTGGATCTATTTGGGAGTCCTCTAAATTTTATGGATGAGATTTTAGCTCACAACTCCTGCACCCCGTGTGTGTTGTGATCTGTGGATGGCAAGTGGGTAGCAATCTCAAAACTCATTGACGCAGCTACGCCCGGGGACTTACGAAGCAATCTCGCGCCCTGACTCAAAACTCCGAAGCAACTCAGTCCATCACTGACACCCATCCCCGCCGTACTGCATACAGCAGCCTGCTAACAATTTTTCGATCCTCTGAACTTTTTAAACTGTGAGAATTAATTGCGTATTGAATTTGCTGGAACACAGTGCGATCGATCTTACCGGATTTCCAAATGTTCAAGTAAAGTTCGGAAATTGTATATTCAGGAATATAAGCTTTGGTTGTCATCTGCTGTCAACTCAATGTATATTTCTTATTGTCCGGTAATTTTAGATAACTTTATGTGATGTAGATCGGCTATAGACTGTGATGCGATCCCAGGCTGGAGTTAATGCGCCTCTCCTCACAATGGTAATTCGATCGCAATATCGCGCTTTTGCGATCGTCATAAATTTTGCTGACGGCTGTGACAATCATCATAGTTGCGCCTAAATTATAGGATGTCACATACCATTCTCCCGTTGCGCTCGCCCCCTCCCAACTTGCAGCAAGGAAGGAAGTTTGAGCGCGGGTCGCGCAAATTTCTTGCCAAAGAAACACGCGTCGTGTACAATACAGAGTCTGGTATCCTCACTTACCCATAATTATTTTCATTCATCCCGTCCCCCCAGAGGGGAAGGGACTTTCAGTGCGGATACAGCCAAATCACTATATTCAGCAAAAAGCTAGAAATGCCGTAACTCATGCCCACTATTCAGCAACTCATCCGTTCAGCACGGGAACAAACGCAGAAAAAAACCAAATCGCCAGCTCTCAAGAGTTGCCCGCAGCGCCGCGGAGTTTGCACCAGAGTGTACACGACCACCCCGAAAAAACCCAACTCGGCGCTGCGGAAGGTGGCTCGGGTACGGCTGACCTCTGGTTTTGAAGTCACCGCCTACATCCCAGGGATCGGTCACAACTTGCAAGAACACTCGGTAGTAATGATCCGAGGCGGTCGGGTAAAAGATTTGCCAGGAGTTAGATACCACATCATTCGGGGTACATTAGACACCGCTGGGGTGAAAGACCGCAAGCAGGGTCGTTCCAAATACGGGGCCAAGCGTCCTAAAGAGAAAAAATAACACGGAACTCGCCCGATCGTCGGGGTTGGGAAGCAAAAATAGATCTGATCGCGCCGCTCAATTGCACGCTCGATCGTCATAAATCGAAATGTGATCCCAAAACCCCAAACTCAATCATTCAAAATCAAAAATCCCAAATAGAACTATGTCTCGCCGCACAGTTATTCAAAAACGTCCAGTTCCACCAGATCCAACCTACAACAGCCGGTTGGTAAGCATGATGGTGAGACGGATCATGCAGCACGGCAAAAAATCCGTTGCCTCCAGCATCGTCTACGACGCCCTCAAAACCATCCAAGAACGCACAGGGGCTGAACCGTTAGACTTGTTTGAAAAAGCAGTCAAAAACGCGACACCCCTGGTCGAAGTCAAAGCCCGCCGGGTAGGTGGCGCCACCTACCAAGTGCCAATGGAAGTGCGTTCCGATCGCGGTACCACCCTCGCCCTCCGCTGGCTGATCAGATTTGCCCGCGCCCGCACCGGCCGCTCGATGGCAGCCAAGCTAGCCAACGAACTGATGGATGCAGCTAACGAAACAGGGAGTGCTATTCGCAAGCGCGAAGAAACTCACAGGATGGCTGAAGCTAACAAGGCTTTTGCTCACTACCGCTACTAACTGCAACAACTGGCATGGAGAAGAGCGCGATCGTGCGGTATAAAAGCATCGGGTGAGAAATTGGAAAGTGTAATAAGTTTTGAGTGTTGAGATTGCTTCTCTTGGCGCAGTTGCGATTGGTGAAGCAAACTCAAAACTCTCAAAATCAAAATTCATGCACTCAAAATTCATGCACTCTCTGAATCCTCCATGTCGCATCCTTAATATTTTTGTAAACAAATCTTGCAAAAAATATTAAAATGTAACAATAAGCTCCAGAGACTTTTGTAAGTCACTGGGGAGTGCAAAATAGGGTTACTGTGTAGTATAATAGTATTATAACAGCAACACAAGATTAAGGAGGTAGCTGTGGCACGTACCGTCCCGCTAGAAAAAACTCGCAACATCGGCATCGCAGCCCACATAGACGCGGGCAAAACAACAACAACTGAAAGAATTCTGTTCTATTCAGGCATGGTTCACAAAATGGGTGAAGTGCACGAGGGAACAGCAGTCACTGACTGGATGGAGCAAGAGCGGGAGCGGGGAATTACGATTACTGCCGCTGCTATCACCACCAGTTGGAAAGATTACAAAATCAACATCATCGACACTCCCGGACACGTAGACTTCACGATCGAAGTCGAACGCTCGATGCGAGTGCTCGACGGAGTGATCGCAGTGTTCTGCTCGGTAGGGGGAGTCCAGCCACAATCCGAAACAGTTTGGCGACAGGCCGATCGGTACAAAGTACCGAGGATCGTGTTCGTCAATAAAATGGATCGGATGGGGGCAAACTTCTACAAAGTCTACGGCCAAATTCGCGATCGCATGAGAGCGAACGCCGTACCCATCCAAATCCCGATCGGCAGTGAAGAAAACTTCCGGGGAATTGTAGACTTAGTGCACATGAAAGCCTATATCTACAACAACGACACGGGAACCGACATCGAGGAAGTAGAAATCCCCGATGAAGTAAAGGATCTAGCCGTAGAATACCGCACCAAGCTGATCGAGTCCGTAGCAGAAACCAGCGACGCCCTCACGGAGAAATACCTCGAAGGCGAAGAGTTAACGGAAGACGAAATCCGCTTGGCCCTGCGTCACGGCACTGTCGAAGGTACGATCGTCCCCATGTTGTGCGGTTCGGCCTTCAAAAACAAAGGCGTTCAGTTGTTGTTGGATGCAGTCATCGACTATCTGCCGTCGCCCTTGGAAGTTCCTCCAATTCAAGGACTCCTGCCCAACGGCGACACAGCAGAGCGGTTTGCAGACGACAGCGCGCCCCTGTCAGCCCTGGCATTCAAAATCATGGCTGACCCCTACGGCCGCCTGACCTTTGTTCGCGTCTACTCCGGTATCCTCAAAAAAGGTACCTACGTCCTGAACTCCACCAAAGACAAAAAAGAGCGAGTTTCTCGCCTAATTGTACTCAAAGCGGACGATCGGATAGAAGTTGAGGAACTTCGGGCAGGAGACTTGGGAGCAGCCTTGGGTTTGAAAGACACCTTCACCGGCGACACCCTCTGCGAAGAAGGAGCGCCAGTGATTCTGGAATCTCTGTTTATTCCAGAGCCAGTCATCTCGGTGGCTGTCGAACCCAAAACCAAACAAGACATGGAGAAGCTCTCCAAAGCCCTCCAGTCACTCTCGGAAGAAGACCCCACCTTCCGAGTCAACGTTGACCCAGAGACCAACCAGACAGTCATCGCCGGCATGGGCGAACTGCACCTGGAAATCCTGGTTGACAGGATGCTGCGGGAATTCAAAGTAGAAGCGAACGTGGGTCAGCCACAAGTAGCCTACCGCGAAACCATTCGCAAATCCGTCCGCGCCGAAGGTAAATTTATCCGCCAAAGCGGCGGTAAAGGTCAGTACGGTCACGTCGTGATCGAACTAGAACCCACCGAAGTCGGAAGCGGCTTTGAATTTGTCTCCAAAATTGTTGGTGGCACTGTACCCAAAGAGTACATCGGCCCAGCAGAACAAGGGATGAAAGAAGCGTGCGAATCAGGTATTGTAGCAGGATATCCCGTGATTGACCTCAAAGCTACTATGGTAGACGGGTCTTTCCACGATGTAGACTCCTCAGAAATGGCATTTAAGATCGCCGGTTCAATGGCGATCAAAGAAGCCGTGATGAAGGCGTCTCCAGTGCTGCTAGAGCCTATGATGAAAGTAGAGGTGGAAGTTCCCGAAGATTACATCGGGAACGTCATCGGAGACCTCAACTCGCGTCGGGGTCAGATCGAAGGTCAAGAGACGGATCAGGGGATAGCCAAAGTTTCTGTAAAAGTTCCACTAGCAGAAATGTTTGGTTACGCCACCGACATCCGCTCGAAAACCCAAGGTCGAGGCATCTTCACAATGGAATTCAGCCATTACGAAGAAGTGCCGCGAAACGTGGCTGAAGCCATTATCGCTAAGAACAAAGGGAACTAATGATTTTGGATTTTAGATTTTGGATTTTGGATTGAATCCAAAGTCTAGAATCTAAAATCTCAAGTCTAAAATCGCTAAAAGAAACAAGGAACAGATCAAGAATGGCACGCGCAAAATTTGAACGGAATAAACCCCACGTAAACATCGGCACGATCGGTCACGTTGACCACGGCAAAACAACTTTGACCGCCGCGATTACGATGACTCTCTCTGCACTAGGTCAAGCAAAGGCTAAGAACTACGCCGACATCGACGCTGCGCCTGAAGAAAAAGCACGGGGTATTACGATTAATACTGCTCACGTGGAATACGAAACCACAGGTCGGCACTATGCCCACGTAGATTGTCCCGGACACGCTGACTATGTGAAAAACATGATCACCGGTGCAGCTCAAATGGACGGCGGCATCCTAGTAGTGTCAGCAGCAGACGGCCCCATGCCTCAAACTCGCGAACACATCCTGCTAGCTAAGCAAGTTGGCGTTCCCAGCTTGGTTGTCTTCTTGAACAAAGAAGACATGGTGGATGATGCTGAACTGTTGGAATTGGTAGAACTGGAAGTTCGCGAACTTTTGAGCTCTTACGATTTTCCGGGCGATGACATCCCCATCGTCACAGGTTCGGGATTGAAAGCTCTCGAAGCGATGCTTGCTAATCCCAAGACTGTCAAGGGCGAAAATGAGTGGGTTGACAAAATCTACAAGCTGATGGAAGAAGTAGATGCTTACATCCCCACCCCAGAACGCGAAGTTGACAAGCCTTTCTTGATGGCAGTTGAAGACGTATTCTCGATTACTGGTCGGGGTACTGTCGCCACTGGCCGGATCGAACGCGGAACTATCAAAGTCGGCGAAACAGTCGAATTGGTGGGTCTTAAGGACACTCGCAGCACTACAGTGACTGGTGTGGAAATGTTCACTAAGTCTCTGGAAGAAGGTTTGGCTGGCGACAACGTTGGTCTACTGCTACGGGGGATTTTAAAGGCGGATATTGAACGCGGAATGGTGATTGCCAAGCCGAAAAGCATCCTCCCTCACACTCAGTTTGAATCTGAAGTGTACATCCTCAAGAAGGAAGAAGGCGGTCGGCACACGCCCTTTTTCTCTGGCTATCGCCCTCAATTCTACGTCCGTACCACTGACGTGACCGGCACGATCGCACAATTCACGGCTGATGACGGTACTGAAGCAGAAATGGTGATGCCCGGTGACCGGATCAAAATGACTGTTGAACTGATTCACCCGATCGCGATCGAACAAGGAATGCGCTTCGCTATCCGCGAAGGCGGCCGCACCGTCGGCGCCGGCGTTGTTTCCAAAATCCTCAAGTAGGACTCGCATAACAGCTTAAATAGCAGAAAAGCCGCCAAATGTCAATAGGCTTTTCTGCTATTTAGTGAGTAGTGAGTAGTTATAGGTTAGTGGCCAGTTGTTAGTAGTTATGGGTTAAATGTTCAATAACAAATAACAAATAACAAATGACTGATGACTAATGACTAATGACTAATGACTAAAAATAAACTGAACCTCGAAAATTCAAGAAACAAAAATGGCAACAATTCAACAACAAAAAATTCGCATCCGCCTCAAAGCTTTCGATCGCCGAATTCTAGACGCATCCTGCGAAAAGATTGTAGATACAGCAAATCGGACAGCAGCCACAGCGATCGGCCCGATTCCCCTACCGACAAAACGGCGGATTTACTGCTTGCTGCGATCGCCCCACGTAGACAAAGATTCTCGCGAACACTTTGAAACCCGCACGCACCGCCGCATCATCGACATTCACCAGCCATCGGCCAAAACAATTGACGCTTTGATGAAACTGGATTTGCCAGCCGGCGTAGATATCGAAGTCAAGCTGTAGATTGACTCATCGGAAACTCGGAAAGAAGGAACAATGGAAAAATACATTGTTCCTTCTTTTTTATGAAAGTTCGTTATTAGTTTAAAGTGAACATTGCCGGAGTAATAGAACTAGCTGATGAGTCAGTCAGAGATGCTAAAACTGCCCCAGTGCTAACAAGACGGATCAGGGTATCCCGGGCTTGAGTGCCTGTACCTTGGGTAATAGTTAACTGCTCAAATTTGAGGCCGCCTGCTAATTCTAATAAGTCTTGGCCCATAGTAAAATCTGCGATCGTATCAGTTCCATTTCCAGGCGTTAAAACAAAAGTATCGCGTCCTTTACCACCATTGAGCAAGTCGTCACCCGCACCTCCATTGAGAATATCATTGCCTTTACCGCCAAAGAGAATGTCATTGCCTTTGCCACCATTGAGCAAGTCGTCATCGGCATCTCCATTGAGAGTATCACTGCCTTTACCGCCAAAGAGAATGTCCTTGCCTTTGCCAGCAGAAACCAAGTCATTGCCTTTGCCACCCCACAGAGTATCATTGCCTTGACCGCCAGAGAGAGTATCGTTCCCTTGATTACCATTGAGGGAATTGTCGCCGGAGTTGCCATTGAGTAAGTCATTGCCTTCAGTGCTCATGACTGTATTGTTCCCAGTCGTACCAGAAAAAGGCAGGGAATACTGCAAGCCAAAGTCAGCAGCAAGTGCGTTACTGTCGCGACGCAAAACGTTGGAATCGAAATGACGTTCGTACATTTCTCCATAGTTCCCTACTGCTTTGATAGCCTTCGCAGCAAAGTCCTTTGGCAAACCTAGCGCTTCACCTATATTCCCTTCCAACCCTAAGAATTGTCGAATGGCGGAGTTAGAGTTATTCGCGGGGTTGTCGTCAGTATTCTGGGTGATTAACTCCTCAATATTGGCTGAAGTAATGTCATATTCTTCTGCTTGAACTAAGGCATTATAAACCCAACGTACTACATCTGCCCACTTGGATTGATTTTCGTCAGTTATTAAGCCCAAAGGTTCTTTAGAAAGAACTTCATCGAGAATCCGATGCTGTGCGGGATTGGATAAGGTAGGAATTCGGGCACTGATAATAGTCAGGTCACTTGAGACAGCATCTATTTCTCCTTTGTCGTAAGCTGCAAACATTTCATCATTGGTTGCAAACTTAACAGGGATAAACGTACCCCCGTATTTGCTTAAAGAATCTTGGAGGTTTTGTAAAGAAGTGGCTCCTTCCAAAATACCAACTCGGCGACCATTGAGAGCCGGTAAAACGCTTATACCGCTATTATCCCTGACTAAAACACCTTGTCCGGTGTAAAGATAAGTCGGACTAAAATCAACACCCAAACTCGCATCGCGCACAAGGTTTTGAGTTATTCCCATTGCTGAGACATCAACCACACCATTAGCAGTATTGGCGAAACTATCCTTAAACGACTGAACCTCAATTTCAAGCTTAGTAGGATCGCCAAATAAAGCCGCAGCAATAGCACGTCCTAAGTCAACATCAAAGCCCACATATTCGCCATTCGCTTGCTTCACGGCAAAGCCGGGGTTGTTACCGGGAAGTCCTAGCTTCAGGGTACCGCGCTGCACTACTTCTGCCAGCAGGTTGCGATCGTCGTTATCAATTAAAGTCGCATCAACCTTAGTACCAGAGAACGGTGGAGAATACAACAAACCTCCCTCATTCCAGAGGAGATTGCGATCGCGATCTACCCCAGGGAAGTGACGATCGTATATTTCTGCGTAGTTGCCAACTTGTTTGATAACGTTTACTGCGAAATCATTGGGAAGCCCCAGAGAAGCTCCTAAATCGTCTTCTAAGCCCAGGAAACGACGAATCGCAGGACTGGAGTCATTATTCGGATTCTTATCAGTATTAGCGGCAATAATTTTGTCAATGTTTTCAGAGCTAATCCCAAATTCTTCCGCTTGAATCGGGACGTAATTAACCCAGCGCACCACATCAGCCCATTGCGAGTCATTTTCTGGTAAGGCCAGGGCAATAGGTTCTTTGGAGAATTCTACGTCTAACAGACGGTGATTTTCTGGGTCAGCGAGGCGCTCCAGAATCAGGGCGCGGTCAGTGGCGTAGGCATCAATTTCACCTCGCTCGTAGGCGGCGACAACTTGTTCAAGGGTGTCAAACAATTTGGGTGTAAACTTAACCCCTTCAGGGCTTAATTGATTTTGTAAATCGTCTAATGAGTTAGTGCCTTCAATAAGGCCAATGGTACGGTTCTGGAGGTCTAAAGCATTCTCAATGCCGCTATCTTTGCGAACGACGACCGCTTGGTAATCGTAGAAGTAAATTGGACTGAAATCGATGTTATCCTCTGCATCCGCTCCTAGGTAGTGGGTAGAGCGTTGAGCAGCGATGTCTACATTCCCATCCGCTACCTGTTCAAAGGCTTCTTCAAACGTGGTTGTTACCCGTTCTACTTTGCTAGCATCCCCAAATAACGCTGCCGCCAAAGTACGGACAAATTCAAAGTCAAATTCTGACCCAGAAGAAGACGTGCCGAGTTTAATTTGACCCCGCTTGATAATGTCATCAAGAATCGTCTTTTCTGGATTTTTTACTAAATCGGGATTCGCAACACTGGGGGTGGCTTGAGTGGGCACTTCAGCCGCAGCCCCAGCCTTGGCAGACTGTGCTGTGGGTGCGTCTACAATTTCAAGGATTTCACCTAAGTTAGGAAAGTTATTGTAGGTTTGTCCGTTGTTTTGAATCAGCGCGATTTCTTGTCCCTTGAATTCCAGAGTCCCAGCTAGGACGCTAAAGTCGGCTAGGGATTTAGTATTAAACCCAGTAGCGGAGATTTGGATTTTATCTCCTTGGGTGGGGTCAAAGTCGAGGATTAAGTCGCCGCCGTCGGAGGGTGCGTTGAAGTAGAAGACATCGGCACTGTCTCCGCCATTGAGTAAGTCCACACCCGCACCGCCTGTGAGGATGTCTTGTCCCGCGTCACCCACTAACCAATCGTTTTCTTCGTTGCCTTCGAGGGTATCGTTGCCGAGACCGCCTTCTAGTAAGTCGTTTCCGGTGTTTCCTTTCAGTTGGTCATCGCCGGCATTTCCTTGCAGTTGGTCGTTTCCTTCATTTCCTTCCAGGGTGTCGTTTTCTGCACCGCCTGCCATCACATCATCTCCGGCGTTGCCTTGGAGGATGTCTGCACCGAAGTTTCCTTCTAATTTGTCGTTACCTTCTCCACCTACCACGGTATCGCTGCCAGCACCGCCCGTCAGTTGGTCGTTACCTGCTAGTCCTTGCAGGACATCGTTACCCTCATTGCCAGAGAGATTGTCGTCGCCTTCGGTTCCGGTGAGGGTATCGTTGCCGAAGGTTCCGGTTTGGGGCTTCTCCTTTTGGCTATTAGCGCTGTTCTGTTGGTCGTTATCGGCAATTTGCAGGACAGCAGTTTTATACACCGGGTCGAGGGCGTAGCCAGTGCCGACATATTTGAGGTTGAGGGTTAAGGCTTCCGGCTTTTCTGGGAGGGTATCGTCTAACACCGAGAGGTCGATAACAGCTTCAGTTTCTCCGGGTGCGATGTTAATTTCCCCAAATTGACCGCCTTTGGTGCTGTAATCTTGTCCCAGAGAGGCAGTACCGGAGAGGGTGTAGAGGATTTTCAGCCCTTGAGCGGGGGCAGCTTCACCCAGCGCGATGGTAAATTGTCCTTGGCTGTTGCTATCGCCTTCAGTGATGGTTGGGCTGGCGGTTACTTTCACAGTACGCTTTTCGTTCAGTGCGTACTGCACTAAGAAGGTGTCTGCCTTCAGTAATTCTTGGAGTTGAGTTTGGGATTCTTGAGCGGTAATTTTTCCTTCGATTAGCTGTTGGGTGACTTCGGGTAGGGTGCTATAGACGGCTTTTTTGATCGGGCTGATGCTGGGTAGAACATCTGAAACAGAACGAGTCAGCGCCTGTCCTACTAAGTCGTCAACTAAGTGGTTGCTTTGGGCAACTAATTCGGCGACTGCTGTTACAGGTTCGCTGGCAATAGAGAGATTGTGTTTTTCGGTTAATTGAGTAAAGAGTTTTTGCAGGTCATCGCCCTTGCTTAAGTCAAAGGTGTCAACCTTTTGCAATACTTCACCCAGGGCAACAATCACCTGAATTTCCGCATCTGAACCTTGATATTTTGCCGCTTTGAGGAATGCTGTGCCATTGAGCAACAAGTTCATTACTTTGATGTGACCAGAGGCAATATTAATGCCGGTGGTGTCATCTTTACCAATAGCGGCGAAGGGGTCAAAGTTGTCTAAGGGTTGAGAGAGGGAAGCTAAGGGAAGTCCTGAGATTTTTTCGAGCAAAGTTTCGACTTCTTCCGCCGCAATTCCTTGGCTTGAAAGAACTGCTTGGAGGGTGGTTAAGGGTGTCGTGGTTGTCGCTTCGGTTCCCGAACCGACTTGAGAAATTAGGGGTAATGTTGCAGGAAGGCCGGTGGTTGTGTCGATGCCGCCAATTCCTACAATTTGTCCTTCTTTCGAGTCAATTTCTCCGTCTCCATTGACATCTAATGCAGCAATTTTCGACTCGTCAAAGTTGTATTGTCCGTTGTCGTCGGTGGTGGTTTGCAGTTCGCCTTCATCCGGTTTGAAGTTGCCGTTGGTATCTATGAAGACTGTCGCATCTGCTAAATGGCCGTTGGAGAGACTGCCACCCCCCCGGAAATAGCTATATGATGCTGCTGGTACCTTGGTTCCTGAGTTAGTACCTGAGTTAGTACCTGAGTTAGTACCTGAGTTAGTACCTGAGTTAGTACCTGAGTTAGTACCTGAGTTAGTACCTGGGTTAGTACCTGAGTTAGTACCTGGGTTAGTACCTGAGTTAGTACCTGGGTTAGTACCTGGGTTAGTACCTGAGTTGCTACCTGAAGGGCCGGCAAAACTACTTGGCTTCAGAATTGGCACCGAATTATCAAACTCAAAGTTCTCAACGTCGATAACAACTTTTACACTATTTTGACGAGTAATTTGCCACTTTTTACCGCTGGAAGAATTTAACTCGGTAAACGTATAGTCATCCTTATTACCCCTCAAAATCAAGGTATCGTTACCAGAACCTCCATCGATGGTATCGTTACCAATCCCACTGGCAAGATAGTCCTCTCCTGCTTCTCCTTTCAGGATGTCATCGCCTTCATGACTGTAGAGCGTATCGTTGCCCTCACCCCCATTGAGGTAGTCTCGATCATGATAGCCATCAAGAAGGTCATTCCCTTCTTTACCATAGAGCGTATCATTACCGGCGCTGCCGTTAAGAGAGTCGTTGCCTTCTCGACCATCTAGATAGTCGTTACCCGTTCCCCCATCAAGTTTGTCATCGCCAGCTCCCCCATCTAGAGCATCATTATCTTTACCACCATTGAGAATATCGTTACCAACACCTCCGAAGAGATAATCCTTGCCATTGTCACCGTTTAGGGTGTCATTGTCCCAAGACCCACTATAAGTTTGTCCCTGTTTTCCATTGTCTTCGCCATAGAGAACATCGTCCCCGTCTCCACCTTGGAGTAAATCGTGACCTTGCTGACCGTAGAGAACGTCTTGGTCAGTGTCGCCGTTTAGGGTGTCTTCACCGTTAGAGCCGTGGATTTCGTCTTTACCACCTTCACCTAAAAGCAAATCGTTGCCTGCGTCACCGTAGAGACGATCCTGGTCTGGTCCGCCATAGAGAGTGTCTTTGCCATCCCCACCATAAAGAACGTCAGAACCTTCATCACCCCGCAGGTCATCGTCCTCTTCTTCACCATAGAGCTCGTCTTGATCCCGTCCCCCGTTGAGAGAATCTTTACCAGGTCCACCGTAGAGGCGGTCATTGCCCGAATCCCCGTAAAGTTTGTCGTTGTCCCGGTTACCGTAGATCACATCGGTGTTATCACCCCCGTATATCTCGTCATTTCCATTTTCACCATGAAGCTTGTCATCTCCACTTTCACCATAAACATAGTCATTGCCATTCCCCGCCCATACTTGGTCACCGTCAGGGCCACCCCAAATTTGGTCGGAACCTCCCTGCCCTACGAGCTTGTCATTGCCTCGATGACCATACATCCGATTATCCTTATCATCTCCATAAATTTCGTTGTTTTTATCATTACCATTGCGATTGTTAGAAAATGTAGTTTCCAAAAAGCTCCCAACTTCATAGGCAGCATTTTCAAAAGCTCTTCCTACCTTATTGAAGGTATCAAGTACACCTGATGTAGCACTATTAAATCCATTCACAACGTCATTAATGGCACCATTTACAACATCTGTGACTGCACCCAGGGCCGCGCCGGTCACTTGGTCAAACAAATCTTCGATACTTCTGAGCGGAGCTAGTGACACGGTATAGTCACCCTTTAGCGATCCAGCTTGATAACCTACCTTTACCTGGGAACCATCAGGTGTACCATCTGAGGTAATCGTCAGGTTGGCCCCAACCTTGCCAACGAGCGGAATATCGATGTCTATGCTGCCTGTAACGTTTAGCTTGCCATTCTGTAGACTGATGTTGGCACTGCCTAAATTTCGACCGAAAATTTTGGCTCTCCCTCCGATTTTTATATCGGTTGAACTTTTGATATCAATTTTCGCCTCCTCGATTGATAAGACCCCAAATAAGTCAAGATTTCCTTCAACTTTCAGACCATTACTATCAGCATTTATCTTAGCTCCGGCAACTTCTCGACCAAGAATCTTCACTGCACCGGATCCACTCGCCGTCTTTTCCTTAATATCAACTGAAAAATCGTTAATATCTAGTGCTACGAGTCCTAAATTCAAATCAAAATCCTTGATTTTGGCACTCGTGGTTGTAAATTCCACGTTCGCTTTCGCAACTTCAGCCCCAAAAATTACAAGCTTACCGTCCCCTTTGAGATATTGTTCAGTTGGACTTACGTTGACTTTTAAATTCAAAGTCTTATCGGTGGAACCATCTGCTCCTGTCAGCTTCAAAAATCCTAAGTCAATTTCAGGAATATTCAAATTTCCGCTTAAACTTGGAGCGCTAGAGAAGGGATTTGCGGCGAGATTTAGAGTAGCTTCTTTTCCCCAAGCATTTACTTTGCCATTGACGGCAATTCCTTGGGTTAAAGTAGTCTTCGCAAACGTGGTTTCCACCGGCGCAAACTTGATGAGAGGATCGAGCTCAGTACCTGCATCTGGGCCATCGATAGATACAATAGTAACATCTAAGACATCTTTCAAAAAGTTCTTGGTTTTTCCGACAAAACCTGAGTTATCAACTCCTACAACACTAAGGGGCACCGACCAAATGTCCACCAAGCCAATTGGTTGATAGACCGTTAATTCCATCCCAAATTTATCGGGTGCTTTGGGAGCTATGAATAAAGCAGACTTGACATCCAAGCCACCCACTTTTAAATCTGCAAGGAGTCCAATATTATCAATGTAGGGGGCTACATAACTGCCGCCAAGCTGAAACGATAAATTTCGGAGTTCTGAGTTACGCAAACCAAAGGGTTCTTTCCAAGGCGTACTTGAACCTACTTGAAAGCTTGCTGTGAGTGAAGTTGGCTCTAAACGAAGTTGGCCAAAAAGCTTTAATTCTGGTTCATTTTTTTGGACAGGATCGTAGTTTTTGAGGAGGACATTTCCCTCAATACCAAAACTTGCTGTCGCATTTCTAACTGCTAATTCCAAGGCGGCGTCGGTGAGGGTGGCACTGAAGTCTGTCTGCGAGTTTTTATCTCCAAACAGCGGACTATCTATATTAAACTTTCCTTTGAGGCTGGCTCCGTTTGAATCTACCTTTGTGATTAGGTCTAATTGTGGAATTTTCAGTTTTTTGTCAATAAATTCTGCGAGACCGTTATTGCCCTTGTTAAAGTTGGCAATTCCAGAGATTTCATAAGTTTTATTGGGGGTATCAAGTTTCCCTATTCCGAAGCTGGGATTGGTTATGGGTACGGATAATGCTGTCGCAATTGTTTCTACACCAGGAACTCCTTTGAAGATATCAACTAGGGAGGTCTCTCCCTGATAGGTGATTTTAATTTGTTCTTTGGAAAACTCCAAGTCAATCGGTTTTTTACTGATGTTTCCCGTGAGTTTATAGCTGGTATTTTTGCCACTTAAGTTGCTAATTTTTAAACTGGCATCCGATATAGAGTTGTTTAAAATAGCAACTTCGCTTTCTACAGTAATTCCTACTTTTTTCAAGAGGTCAGCTAAAGAAATATCTCCGGTATAGGCGACTTTTAACTCTTGACCCTTTTGATACTCGAACGTAACGTCTTGTCCGCTGATTTTTCCAGAGAACTTATAAGCGGAAGGGGACTTGCTGCTGTCCACTGTCAAGCTGGGATTGTTGATCGCACCCGTTAATATTGCGCTTCCTTGGGTGTCGGTCACGCCAACAGTTTTCAACAGGTCAGCTAAAGAAATATCTCCGGTATAGGCGACTTTTAACTCTTGACCTTTTTGATACTCGAACGTAACGTCTTGTTCGCTAATTTTTCCAGAGAACTTATAAGCGGAAGGGGACTTGCTGCTGTCCACTGTCAAGCTAGGAGCGGTTATAGAGCCGGTTAATAGCGC
>NZ_JAUBUC010000024.1:21712-86017 GCF_036705285.1 Microcoleus sp. B4-C1
CAGTTTTCAATAGATCAGCTAAAGAAATATCTCCGGTATAGGCTACTTTTAACTCTTGACCTTTTTGATAATCAAATGTTACGGTTTTTCCGCTGATTGCTCCTGAGAACTTATAAGCGGAAGGGGACTTGCTGCTGTCCACTGTCAAGCTAGGAGCGGTTATAGAGCCGGTTAATAGCGCGCTGCCTTGGGTGTCGGTCACGCCAACAGTTTTCAATAGATCAGCTAAAGAAATATCTCCGGTATAGGCTACTTTTAACTCTTGACCTTTTTGATAATCAAATTTTACGGTTTTTTCGCTGATTGCTCCAGAGAAGGTATAAGTGGGGTTGTCGGTGTTTAAAGCGCCTATGGTTAAGCTGGGATTGTTGATTGATCCGGTTAATATCGGACTTGCTGTAGTGGTAGAAACTCCCACAGATTTCAATATATCTGCTAGAGAGCCAGCACCGTTATAAGTGGCTGTAATTGAATCGGCTTTAATCTCAAAAGTTAATGGCTTTAAAGTATCGAGGATATCTTGGAGGGCTTTTTTTGCGGTGGCAGATATGCTAACTTTGGCATCTGCTAAACTTTTTTCTACTTCTGACAAAGAAGAAGAGAGCAATAATACAGAAGCATAATTTGCCATCACTTCTGGAGTAAACGCAGAGGCAAACTTGCCTTCTCCTAGAGCGACTTCTAACTCCCAGTCACCGCCCAATGCAGCATTCCCAGTTAAGTTCGCTGAGGCCGCAATATTTGCGCCAATCAAAGTCCGTAATTTGGCGATAAATTCTGTACCTGCATCTCCTGCGGCGACTTGACAGCCATAAAGAAACAAGCTCGATGATGCTCTTTCATCCGCTACAAACCACTGTTTCAGTTGTTGGGCATACTTGCTCAGAGTATTTAGGCTGAGTTGGGCATTTCCCAAATACACGCAACCGGGCGCACCGTGGGAAACAATATGCACTCCCGAAATAGCGTGGCGATTTGCAAGTTCTTCAGTAATTTGGCTAATGCCATCTTTTGTAGCGTCAAGAATAATTACTTCTGTTCCTGCTTCTACTCCTGCTGCCAATGTTTGATAATCGGCAATTTTAGCATCGATGAAAAGAATCGCCTTTTGGATGTTGGAATTAATCATGTTAATCAGGGGTTCGTGTTTTTTTGGGTGATTTGTAAATTGAGAAAAATCAAACTTGCACTCGGTTCTGATTTTTTTTTATTAGAAATAATTAAGTTGTTCCGTCACAACTAACCTGAACCGTTCCAACCACTTCTGCCCCTGATCTCCTAACTGCTTGGTCTACGGCTCGATTTTCTGCATCGCCCGCGAGGAAGGCGTGGCCAGTCCGTTCTCCCAATGGTTCAGGTTAGAGAACACCACACCAAGACGTGCGGGAAACTGCTCTTGAGTCAGTCCCGTTTGTTGTCTCACGTCGCGCATAAAATCTGCCGATATAAAGTTGCTTTTTTACGAGTAATCGTTTATAAGCGACACAAAATCTACTCTTTCATTGTTGAGACCGTAGTACGGTGATCGTAATCACTCCGATCTGTGATAGCGATCGCCCGCGTCGCATTTCCCCCGATCGCCCCTCACCCCGCCCGGAATTGCCTTTAATCAGTTAAAGTAAGAAAAATAAGCGCAAGTACCGTCACCTTTGAGCGACAATGGCATCCTCTTCCTCTGTAGCAGTTCGCGAACTCCCCTTATTTCCGTTGCCGGAAGTGGTTCTATTTCCAGGTAGACCGCTGCCGCTGCAAATCTTCGAGTTTCGCTATCGAATCATGATGAATACGATTCTGGAAGGCGATCGGCGTTTCGGTGTGCTCATGTGGGACCCCAACCAAAACAAAGTCTCTGCCGTTGGCTGTTGCGCCGAAGTGATTCACTGTCAGCGCCTCCCCGACGATCGCATGAAAATTATGACTCTCGGCCAGCAGCGGTTCCGAGTCCTCGACGCCGTTCGGGAAAAACCCTATTTAGTCGGTCTAGTAGAATGGATCGAAGACGCACCGCCACAACAAGACCTCAGACCTTTGGGAAAAGATGTCGAACAACTGCTGAGAGATGTAGTTCGCCTCTCCAGCAAATTGATGGATCAGCCGATCGACCTGCCCGAAGACATTCCCAGTTTGCCTACAGAATTGTCCTACTGGGTAGCCAGCTACCTTTACGGCGCAGCGACAGAACAGCAAACTCTTTTAGAATTGCAAGATACTGCTGCGAGATTGGAACGCGAAACCGAAATTTTGACTTCTACTCGCAATCACTTGGCAGCGAGGACTGTACTTAAAGATACGCTCAAGTAGCCAATTTGCCTAGGAAAAAGCACGATCGGTTTGACCTGCACTGAAGAAAGAATTACACACAAATCATTCGATTTTTGATTTTTGATTTTCGATTGACTGATGGACGAAGGGTTCGGATCGCGGGCTTACAGTTCCATTCTTTTTGGGAACTGCTATCTGTTTAATTCTTAACTTCAAACAGGTTCGGATAGGTTCCTTATAGCAGTAAATGCTTGTGTTAGAAAATCACGACCAACCGAAACCATACGATGCAGTTAGAGGCGGTCAACTGCCACCTCCTGTGGGGGGTGTAGTGCTCGGCGGGCTAGCAGGAGTTAAACATCGGCTGTCTAGTTCTGTCAACGAACATCGAATCGCCGCCCTGAGAGAGACATTGAATTACGGCGATGCCGGCTTAAAAATAGTCATCAAGATTTGTCAAAGCGAAACAGGGCCAGTGCAGCGGGCGGCCTGCGATTTGCTGCGACAAAGGCTAAGTGCGATCGCCCGCGAAAAATTACAGGCCTTTGTAGCTTCAAGTTCAGATTCAGAAGCTGAGGTAGACAGCACGGAAAAAATATTAAAGCACTCATCCGGTGCAGTCTCCGAAAAAAATTACGATCGGCAAATGTCCGAAGCACTGTTAATATTTGAGACAATTACGCAGCAAATGCAACCAAATTTGTTGCTATTAGAAGCACTGGTAGCCTCTGTTGAACGGGAAGAATTTACCACCGAACTGATGAATCTTTGGGAACTATTAATCTTAGAAATTCAGGAACCTCTCAAAGAGTTGCGTCAGGCTGTTGGCAGTGCGATTTCCGCCCAACTGCGGATTCAGTGGCTGTACAATCAAGCTGAATCTCAAGCCCACCAGTTGCAGCAGCGAGCTTTGCTAGCTCTTCAGACACAGGATAAGAATTCAATCCGCCTCGCCGTGGTTCGCCAGCAGGTTCAAGTCGATCAGGCGGCAGAACTAAAAATTGACTTAGACTACCAAACTGTGCGAGTAGAAACTCTCAATCGCAACTTGCTGGCTTTGGAAAGTAAGATTGCTCAAGCTAATTCCAAGAAAGAGATCCTCAAGATGCAGCTTCATTTTGCTAAGGTACAGCAGCAAATAGACTTCACTTTCAGCCAAGTCAATAGTATATTTTTTAGTCCTTAATTGTCGGATTCTTCTGTTATATATTCCGTGAGTTCAAACTTGTCTGACGCAAAAATGTATTGCCCCACTTAAATTTGCCTCATCTAGCTTAGCTCCCTCCAGATTAGCACCGCATAAAAATGCCCCGCTCAAATTAGCACCGCTCAAATCAGCTTCTCTCAAATCTGCGCCCTCCAGGTTACTTTCACATAAAAAAGCATTTCTCAAGTTCGCTTTTCTGAGACTCGCTCCCCGCAGTTTAGCATCGCTTAAATTTGCTTCTTCGAGGTTTGTATTGTCCAAGCAAGCATCTAGGAGGTTTGCTTCCATCAAGTTGGCGTTTTCCAAGTTTGCTCCGCTCAAATTAACACCAATCATTTTGGTGTCGCTCAAGTTGGCGTTTTCCAAGTTTGCTTCAATCAGGTCAGCTCCTGTTAATCTTGCGAAAGTTAGATCTGCTCTGCTTAGGTTAGCCCCATTTAGGCTGGTCATCACTAGGCAAGCATTCTTTAGCTTGGCAGCTATTAAGTTTGCCCCCCTTAAGTTCGCCAAAGCAAAATTGATTTCCTTCAGATTTGCACAGGCTAGATTAATATGAATTAGGAAAGCTTCTCGCAAAAAAGCCTCTTTCAAGTTGGTTTCATGAAAATTTCTTTCTCCGGCTGCGTATCGCTTGAGAAGTTCATCAGCATTCATCTCGCCAGCCTCCTAAGTTTTACTTAAAAATAAATTATACTACTGACAGTACATTGTAGCAACCAAATATTTTTAAAGTTTCGGTGTGATTTTTTAATTCTTCGAGTGCCGATCGAACAAATGCTTCGCAGGCGTTAGCCTCAACGTCCATAAAGAAAATATATTCTCCGAGCGATCTTTTAGTCGGTCTAGATTCAATCCGACTTAAATTAATACCGCGACTGGCAAATACTTGCAAAGGTTTTACCAGTGCTCCCGGCATATTGGCAGGTACGCTGAAAGCTAGTGAGGTATGGGTGCAATTAGACGATGAAGCATCGAGGATCAACTTAGAAGCAGATTGTGTAATGGATTTAAGGGATGAGTGCTCCCCTGGTTCTACGTTGGCGATTTCTCCACCACTCCTGCTGAGTACCCAAAATCGAGTGTAATTATCGGGATAATCATTAATGGGGTGAGCTAACACTGGCAAATGGTAAAGTTCAGCAGCTCTTGGCGAAGATATCGCTGCTACATTTGTATCTTCCAGATATTGCAATGCTTCCGTGGTAGAATTCGCCGGAATTAATTGAGCTGAGGGAATAAACTGCCCCAACCATATCTGACACTGAGCTAGCGCTTGCGGATGAGAGTAAACTTTTTTAATCTCGTTAAAATTTTTGGCATTAGACACCAGCGCGTGGGAAATTGGCAAAACTAAGGCGTGTTTAATGCGGAGTTGATCGAGTCGCCACAGTGTATCTAAGGTGACAGTCACGCTGCCTTCGATCGAATTTTCGACGGGCACAACTGAATAATCAACCTGCCCTACGGCAGATGCCTCTAGCGCTTGAGAAATGGTGGAATAAGGACACAGGGTGCATTCCAAGTTAGTTTCCAGGCTCAACCAATTGACATAAGCTAGAGCCGCTGTTTCTGCATTTGTACCAACAGGGCCGAGATGTGCGATCCTCTTCGAGGGCTTCGCTAACGAAATTTTCATTTACAGGCAATTTTAGGTTACAAATGTTTGCTTTACTCTCATCAGCTAGGAAGTATGATGAAAAATTAGCGATGTCCCGAAAGCTTTTATCAGTGATTTCTCGGATGACATTGCTGGGTACACGACTTAGGACGCGACTTATGTCACCTAAAAAAAGGTGATAGTTTATTAAGATATGCTTAGGAATCCTATATTTTGATATTTTCTCATGTATACCCGCTTTAATTCTTCCCAATCCGTTGAGATCGCCGTACCAGAGGAACGAGTTCCCATTCAACATTATCTGCGTCAGCCGAGGCGACTGGTGAACGCCCTTGTCGATCAAAGTCGCACACAACAGCTAAGCGAGGACTGTTTCCGCCTAAAAATGCGACCGTTACAATTTATGATGCTGAGCATTCAACCCACAGTAGACATGAGGGTGTGGGCCCAGTCGGATGGCACAATCAATTTGGAGTCCGTCGCCTGCGAAATTCGTGGCGTGGGTTATATAAACGATCGCTTTGCTCTCAATCTCAAAGGAAAGCTTTGTGTGCACCAAAGCAGCGGGGTAGCATACTTGAGGGGAAAAGCGGATTTGGAAGTGCAAGTAGAATTACCGCCGCCGTTTTGGCTGACGCCCAAACCCATTTTAGAAGCAACGGGGAATGCTTTGCTCAAGAGTGTACTGCTGAGCGTCAAACAGCGGTTGATGCACCAGTTGCTCTTAGATTACCGCCGCTGGGCAAGCAGCGAAAGTGAGCTAAGATCGATCGAGATCCCCCCTATCTTATCTTTAGAAGGCTGAAATCCTACTAAAGAAGCTGTTAATTAATGTATAGGGATATTTAGGCACAAATCAGGCAACTTACCACCGTATTACTTAGACGCTCGATTTGGGCATCGGGATATTTGTCGGAACGAGCCAGCAGGGATAGATAGCTGCCGGTCAGTCAAGATCGATTTGAGTGATCCCTCCAAGTTCATCGTCTTCGATGATTCCCACGCCCCCCGGCAAAGGAGTTGACTTGTCTTTTGAAACTTCGTCCTTTTGGCGAAATTCGCGCTGCGGTGGCTTGATTATTTTGCCCGGTTGATTCGTTGCGGCCACCCGAATCCTGATTTTTGGCCCAGAATTGCCCAAGCGAATTGTCATCCCGTCCACAACGGACACCTGAGCGATCGGTCTATCATCTACATAAGTGCCGTTAGCACCAAAATTAATAATTTCCCAGCCATTAGCGTGATTCCACAGTTCTACGTGGTGGCGGGAAACTACAGCGCTGTAAATAATTACATCATTGTCGTTCGATCGACCGATCCGAACCACTGGTTCTGATTCAAAACACCAACTTTGAACTGGGACAGACTGGATAGGATGTAAAAGAGTTAAGGTAATCACTGATGTTTTGACACTCCACCGCCAGACAGCAACGGGGATACTTCCAGAGAGATTTTTTGGGAGAAAACTGCAAAAAATTTGCTTTTTAAAGGCGTCGTCAGTGGGCCACTATTCCCCCTATCTGCCCTAAAAGTCGAACTTTTGGCTGCTTGAGGTATTTGAAGCAACTTTTGAGGGTTAGCTTTTGGCGCAGGGGCAAATTTTTGCGGTACTCGGTAACAACCAAACACGATGTGATAAATCGGGTGAACTTCCCAGTGATGGACAACGGTTTTAACCGCTTGATTAATTTGGTCTGTGAGGGAGCGATTCTGCCGATGGGTGAGTCGCTCAATTCGATCGGCTAAATAATCCTTTTGCCGCTGATGAACCAGAGAATTTAACTCAGACCCGTGCTGGTTGCACCGCTGATTCGTGTTCTCGGTCGGGCGACAGTCACTGCTCAACGACTTGCTGTTTATAAAGAAAGAAGTTAACCAATTATTAATCCTGGGGTCTCTAGATAAAATACTTGTGGATTGTATCTGAGATATTGCACCATTCTCAATTACTTGTTTAGGGAGCGGCATCTTGCCTGTTTCACAAGAAAATTCACTCTTTGTGGAACAGGCAAGATGCCTGTTCTTGAGAATAGTGCAAGATGTGAGTTGTATCAAACAGCATAGGTCATTTTGAGTTGCTAACATTTTCCTTATTGATGCAATACCTTTAAAATACAATGCTTTGAGCAGCACTGGAATTTTGAGCGACAACGCATCAATCTCTCATAGCGAAAATACCGATCGACCTTCCTCGCGCGCGGCCCCCAAATGCGATCGGCAATTAGTCCCCCAGCGAGCGGGAAGGCCAAACTTCAGCTCAAATCTGACTCAGGCGGCTCCGGATTCGGATCTGGCGGGACAGATTCTTGCCTTTGTCGCTTCAACTCTGCAACTTTTTCTTGAGCTACATCCCTGACTTCGAGAGCTTTATCTTGGAATTTTTCCGCCAGACTTTGAGCGCCCCGCTTCACACCTGCCACATTTTTGAGAGTTCTGTCGAAATCTTCATGTAAAAACTCTGCTACCAGACCGACTTTTTTGTGCAGTCCCTCCGCGTACTGCACTGGCTCCGATACAGCAGCTTCAGAGACGATCGCCCGCTTGCTGCCGATGGTCGAAATAGCTGCCACAGGTAACAAGTAAATGTCGTCTAAAACACCGCGCCAGCCGCTCGATTTAAATAGGTAGTTGGTGACTGAACCCGTGCGGACATCAAATAGGTAGTCAACCACTGCACCTGCCTTATTTCCAGCGTCCGTGAGCACCTCAAGCCCGATCGGACAAACAGCTTGTTCCGGCTGATGCAATTCCGGCAGTTCCGGGTTAATGGTGACAAAAACATTTTCCCCCACCGTATCAACTTGCGCCCAAGCGAACCAAGTTTTTTTGCTCCCCAAAAGTCCCGACTTGCAAGTAAAGCCGATCGCCCGTTGGGAGTGAGCATCGAGCCAAACCCGATCTACCCTGCCGACCTCTTCCGCCGTTCTGCGGTCGATGGTGCGGCGGCCCTGCAGTTCACTGCGCCTAACAATCTGTGGTGATGTACTCATAAATAAACTCCTGAGTGCCGCCTTTGAAAAATGTCGATCGTCCAAAGAAGCCGATTTAATATTCTTCTTCCGAATAATGGCGATTATTATCTGCCTGGGTTAACTCGTCCTCTTCCCTGGAAGTGCCAACTTCTTTGTGGTCGGGAACAGGAATCGTGCTCATGTGCACGCCGGCCGAGGGAGCGTGAATTTCCTTAGCCTCCCTGGGCTTGACGCTAAGAAGTCCTAACTGGACGGAGGATTGATTCGGGCCTACGTTGATTTGAATTTTCGGCCCAGAGCGGGCCAAGTGAACGATCAGACCGTCCACAATGGGAACCTTAGCGATCGGCTTACCATCGAGGTAAGTGCCGTTGGTACCTAAATTGATCAGTTCCCAAGTTATGCCGCTGCGCCGCAATTCGATGTGGCGACGAGAAACCACAGCGCTAAAAAGAACGACGTGGTTTTCTGTCGAGCGCCCGATCCGCACGACCTGCTCGTCTTCAAAGATCCAACTGCGGACGGGTATAGACTGGAGTGGATGTAGCAAGGTCAGCTTAATCACATTGGCAGCATTGAGTTTTGGTAGAGCGCCTCAAGATGCGATTTTAGATTTTAGACTTTCGATCGCCCAATCCAAACTCGCTCTAAGAGATTTGAAATAAAAACGTAACCAGGTCTCCTTTGCCCAGAGAGATGCGGTCTCCCGGTCGCAACCGGTGGCGGTTTCCCTTGGGTAGCGGAGTATTGTTGACGTAAGTGCCGTTGGAACTGCCTACATCTTCTAGGTAGCAAGCATCTCCCTCCACCCGGAGATTTGCGTGTACCCGAGAAACTATCTCAGAATTAGCAAATCCCGAAACATCAATATCCGGCGGCACTAAGTCATTTGGCTTGCCTATGTGAACCACAGCCAGACTGTGAGGCAATTCCATCGGCGTATTTGTCTGAACGTGTAGCAGGCGCGCCGACTGCTGTTGCAGTTGAGTTTTAGCTACACCTGCTGGCTGCTGGCCCGGAACCGGAGGAGAGATAGTTACTGGTGTTGCCACCGATTCAGTTGTAACAGGAACCGAGGGCGAAGGCGGGGGATCTGGAATCGTCGGAATGCTGGCAGGAGTTTTTTCCAAGTTAAGCCCCTTATTCAGGGTAACTAGAGGTTCCATTGCCATCAGGGGATCGGGTGGCACTAAATCCGGCGCCGGTGAGGATACCACTGTGGGGCCTACAGGCGAGGGGGACGTTACTGTCACCTCAACTTCTGGAACTATGGAACCCGGACGCAAGTTAAAGCCACACTGACCGCAAAATGCTGCGTCTGTCTGAACTGCTGCACCGCAGTTCGAGCAACTTGCGGTAGCAGGTAAAGGCGTGTAGCAAGCCTCACACTGGCTGGCCCCGTCGGGGTTCTGGTGATTGCAATTGGGACAGACAATCATCGATTTCTCCTTGCTATCGGCCAGATTTTCAAATCAGCCTCATAAAAATACTCGTGTATATGGTCAAATTTTAACTTTAACCGCCACAATTCTTATATTGCTTCTAATACTAGCAACTGAGCTGACGCCGTGACGTTAGCTGTGATGGGCAAGATTGAGTTAGTGATAATGCTGACTGTGCTGGCACGCTGGCTGCTCTGTCGGCTATTTTACTGCTTCGCCAGCCGCCGCATCGAGCAGCCACCAAAGTTCGCCTTCTGGTTGAACGAGTCTGGCTGGATAGGTCATTTCGTCGGCTGCGGGGGCAAAAATTTGAGCTAGGGCGGGTTGTTTGCTGGCTCCTGCGACCATGAAGATGACGCACCGGGCCCGGTTGATTAAGGGGACTGTAAAGGTAATGCGGGGTTGACCGTCTTTGTTGCCGACAGTTACTAGGGCATCCCGGACTTCCAAGGCTGCTGTGCCGGGAAATAGAGAGGCTGTGTGGGCGTCGTCTCCTATGCCCAATAAAATGATGTCGAAGGCAGGAAACTCGCCGTCGGATACTTTGAAGAACTGCTGTAATTCGGTTTGGTGCGCCTCCGCGTCGGCTGCGGGGTCGCCGGCGCCTGTGGGCATGGGGTGGATGTTGCTGGCGGGGATATTCACTCGATCGAGCCACGCGAGGCGCGCCATTTTTTGATTGCTGTCTGGGTGTTCTGGGGGAACGTAGCGTTCGTCGCCCCAGAAAACGTGAATTTTGTCCCAAGCCAGGTCTTGGGCTGCGATCGCTCTGTAGAGTGGTTCCGGTGTGCTTCCGCCCGCTGCGGCGATCGTACAAAGTCCGCGTTCTGCTATGGCTTCTGAGATTTTCGACAGCACAATATCGAGCGATCGATCTATTAGTTGTTCCCGATTTGCTAATACTTCAACTACTTTTTTCATTAATTTCCTCTCAACTTTACTTGGGTGTTGTTCTCACCAATTGCCAATTTTACCTTGACATTTTGGTTTGAGGTCGATCGGCTGACAGACCCGGCTGGCAGGACACAGCATCCCATAAAATTTTATCATCTTATGCCCCTTGATTTAAGGAAAGCCAGACATATTTCTACCAGTGCTTTATGGATTTTCACCGGTTGCATTGAGCTTTCGCAACTTTCAATCAAAAGTTCGATCGTACTCCGAGCATCTGGGCAGAAAGTAAAAAGCGTTTTTTGGGACTCCGATCCGTCCCGCACAGCAAAGTCTATAAATATAGCGAGCCGGACGATCGCACACCGACAGTAAAAGCCAAACCGAGATGATCCCGATCGCACTTACCCCGGTCTAGCAAAAATAATCAAGATTGATGTGGTAGACTAGGAAAAATAGTTTTAAATCCGCACGATCGGAAGGAAGCAAAACTATGTCAATTTTTAAGCGATTTCCTACATCAGTCCGCTATCTAATAGCGCGGTTGCGCCACTGGACGCAACCGGCGGTTTGGGCTCCGTTAGCCGTGCTGTGTGCGGGAGGGTTATTTATCTGGGAGGTCTCTGTAAATCCAGAAAGGTTGAGCATAGATGGCGAAGAAGAAGTAGCCACAAACAATCCAGCTTCGCTATCGGGACTATCTGCTGAAGATACCGCCATTGCGGCTGAAATCGACAGCTCACCAGTGCTAGTCAATCAGTTTAATGGCTCTACTGCTTCTGAACTGAACTTGTTAAATTCATCAGTAGTAAAAAGCAAAGGTTTATTCGAGGAACTTCGAGATCGGGACTTAGAAACTCCTCAGCCATCTTCAGCACCCAAGCAGGTAGGAAGCAGCGGATTTTTCTCCTTGCCAAATTTAGCAAATCCTGCTGTCGAGGCCGGAAACAATAACCCCCAAAATTCCAGCTTGCCAAGTTCAAACGCAACATCAGCGTTGAGTTTATCTAGCAGCGAGAGACTAACTTCCGGGATAAAAACGATTAAGCCTGAGTCTGGGGGTACAGCGACAGCAACTTTATCCGAGGCGTCGAGTGATGCTAATTCAGCTAAACAAAACGAAAATTCTCTGCCTTTGAGTCCGCTGCAAGCAGCTATGAAAAAATACGTCGTTGCTAACACTTCGGCAACGGCGGCTTCAGGTGAGAAAACTGCAGACGAGGCTACATTGCTCGATCGACCGGCTTCCGATCCGGCAGCAGGAAATGCGACAAATTTGCTCCCAACGACCGCTACAGCTCAAAGTGGAGCCAATCCTGTGAATGTTCCCACAGCACTTCCCCCCCTTGTGACTCCGACAAATACTGTAAGCAAGGAATCTCAAGAATTCTTAAAACCGACAGCTACAGTCGCTGAATCATTGGCGGGGTTAAATTCCAGAGTGCCGAACCTCCCCGAAATTAATGCAGGGGCTGCACCGGTGGCTTTGCCGAAAAATCCCTACCAAACTGATTTATCTGGTTCCGGCTTCGCAACTGAAGTTCAACCTGTGGCACTTCCAGTAGCCATACCTTCGCCAACACCTCTACTTCCGAATGTCAGTCCATCTCCCTTTCCGAATGGGATTGGGGGAAGCAAGATAATTAGCCCTCAATTCTCTCCCAATTCAGCGAATTCTCAATTTCAAACACCTCCACCGAGTCAGCTTAATTTACCACAGCAGCCTAACTTTGGAGTTGTTCCCCAAAATACCAATCAGGGCGTGCAGCCCATTCAACCTCAAACTTTTGCTACACCAGGCTCCCTGGATCCGGGACGCTACATTGGCGGTGGCGAAATCAATACTTTTTCTAATCCTTAAATGATGGAAGTTCGGCCACAAAAACGATATTATCAATTCCCAATTCCCAATTCCCAATGTTATTGGTAAAACTTACCTAGCGGCAGCCCGCACCAACAACAATCCCCCGATTCCCAAACCAAACACGATGGGCAGCCAAGCCGAAAGAATCGGAGTCAAAACAGCTTTCACACCCATAGAACTGGTGATGAAAGAAAATACGTAGTAAGTAAAAATCACAACTACGCTAATACCAAAACTCGTTCCTCGACCGGAGCGGCGCGGTTGAGTTCCCAAAGCGGCTCCCACTAAACCAAATACCATGCACACGAAAGGAAAAGCATATTTTTCTTGAATTCGCACCTTTAATTTGCGAATTTGCGGTTCGTCGCCACTGTTTTTAAGGATATCCAAACGCTCTAAAGCTTGGGCAATGTTCATTTCCTTGAAATCCCGCGCTCTCGCAGCTAAATCTAAGGGCGTGCGGGGCAGTTGCAACTGCTGGTGTTGAAACCTAACTATATTGCGGTAAGAGCCATCAGGAGCTACTATATAAGCGGTTCCGTTGAAAAAATCCCAGGTATTTTCTGAGGCATTCCAAGTAGCGGATTCTGAAGAAACGATTTGATTGAGACCTGGGGTGGAGCGATCGATAATTGTTAAACCTTTCATTTGCTGGCCGTCAAATTGTTCTGCATAAAAAAAGCGGGCCAGGATTTCGTCGCCGCCTTTTTCTGGTTTGCGAAATTCTGTGTAGATAATATTTCTATCTTGAAATATGGGTTTTTCTCGCTTCAGGGCTCTGTCTAAAGTCAGAGTTGCTCTGTAGCTGGCGGCGGGTACAACTAACTCTTGCAAACCAAAGGTTAATCCTGCAACAATTAAACTCATTATCACAGCAGGCAGTATCAATCGGTAAACGCTAACTCCGCAACTGCGGAGGGCGATGAGTTCGCTGTCGCTGGACATTCGGCTGTAAGCCATTAAGGTTGCTAGCAGCATTGACATGGGGAAAGCCAATACTACGAAGTAGGGAATTTGCAGGAGAAAAATTTCTATGGCTGCGCCGTAGGGGAGGCCGGATTCTGCTACTCTGCGGACTAATTCAAATAAGGCTCCAACTGTGACGGCGACGGATGTAAAGAGTCCGACGCCAAATAAAAATGGGCCGATTAGTTCTTTGGTAATGTACCAGTCCATTACTGAAATTCTCGGCAGCCAGTTGATGGGATTCAAAGAATTGGATATTGCTATTTTCATAGTTTGGCGATGAATGCAGTTGGCTCCTCAATCTAAAATTGAAATTTCTGTATTGTGTTTTTATAGGGGGGATGGCGGGTTTATAGATATCTGGGCTGGGATATTTATATTTAGGCGAACCCGCCCCTACGGAATCTATCCGGCGCCCCCTTTGCAGTTTCTATAAAAAACTATCGCACGAAGTTGTCACCTAAGTAATACTGTCGCACTAAAGGATTGCTGTAGAGTTCTTCTTCAGCCCCGGAGGCTAAAATTTGGCCGTCTCGCATGATGTAGGCTCGATCGGTAATTTCGAGGGTTTCTCGGACGTTGTGATCTGTGATGAGGATGCCGATTTTACGATCGCGCAGTTTAGCAATAATGGTTTGAATTTCGTCTACTGCGATCGGATCGACGCCTGCAAACGGTTCGTCTAAAAATAGAAACATGGGCCCGTCTCGCCCTGCGGCTAATGCTCTGGCTAGTTCAGTCCGCCGCCTTTCTCCCCCTGATATTTGAATTCCCAAACTGGATGCTATTTTTTCTAAGCGAAATTCTTGCAATAGGAAATCGACTCGCTCGCGCCATTCCCAGCGCGGCACTTGAGTTTGTTCTAGCACTAACAAAATGTTGTCGCGCACCGTCATGTTTCGGAAAATGCTTGCTTCTTGAGCGAGATAGCCAATTCCCAAATGCGCTCGCTGGTGCATCGCCAATTTAGTGATGTCTAAATCGTTTAGCCAAACGGTGCCTTGATTTGGTTTTTCTAATCCGGTTGCTATGTAAAATGTTGTGGTTTTTCCGGCACCGTTGGGGCCTAGCAGTCCTACGATTTCTCCTTGGGCTACTGACAGGTTGACGCGACTAACTACATTGCGTTTTCCGTAGGACTTGTGAATATTTTCGAGTACAATTTTCATTTTCGCTCCCGGCAACCTCTACAAGCTCAATTTCAGACTGCAGCTTTGTGCGATCGAGTCTCTAATTTAAATTTTACCTTTTCAAGTTTGTGAGTTTTATAAAGACGAAATTTCGCATCTATCCCAAGTAGTATGTTTTGGCTGAGGCGAAATTTCGCTGCTGCGAGCCACTGTTACCGGGGGGCTGTAGTTGGACGTGGGGAGCCAACTGTATTTTGGGCTGCCGCATCTTGTTCGGGGGCAACCAGATAAACAGATTCTACCTGTCCTGGCTTGTCTGGGAGCGCAATAAACCGCCCCTCGTCAATCAAGTATGTGATGGTTTCGCCGCGCAGGCTGTTTCCCTGCTGCAATACATAAACGTCGCCGCTGAGAATGATCCGGCGCTCGCGACTGAAATATTGAGCTTGAGCTGCGGTTGCTTGTATTTGGCGGGCGGGATAGTTGATTTGGACGTTGCCGCGGGCAGTCACGATGCCGGTTTTGGAGTCGGCTTCTTGAATGTCCGATCGCACACTGAGAGTGCGGGGAGGGCCGGCTTGCGGGTAGGTGGGAGAGGCGATCGCGCCTGCCAGAGTGAGGGGCAACAGCAGCGATAATCCTTTGAATATTCGGGAATTGAGTAGTTTAGCGGAGGACATCATAAGCTTGGAGTCTCAATATTTGTGAAATTGCTGAAGGGCATTATCTCCAGTTAGATATTTTATCTTAACGGTCAGAAAGATTCCCGTGAGGTCGATCGATTGACCCGATAGTCTCAACCAATTATCCTAGCAAGACAACAGCGAATTTAATTGGCTATTTTGCTCAGTGGCTGCAACTGTCTTAACCGGGAACGGGCAAGATGCTCCTTCCACAGCAAATAAATCTGCTTGTGCAGCGGGCAAGAAAGCCAGCCCTCCTCTGTGTAGAGGCCAAGTATACTGCACCCTAATACAAACATTTATTTAACTTTTATTTAACTTTTTGGTACTTTGATAATTCGCGGCAATTGCAAGCCTGCAACTTCTGTACCTGCGAATAAAGGTAAAAAATCAGCAACTGTTTCCGGGCCAGCTTGTTGCAAAGCGCTCAAAAGTTTAGCACTTTGTCCGAGCAAGTCTTCAACAGCAATTCCAGCATAACTAGGCTGATAATAACTGAGCCGATTTATTCCTTCTCCCAGCAAGATTACTGCACCGCGCCAGTTTTGATTTCCTAAGTGATAAAGCGCGACCGCAATTTGCAATATTCCCTGATAAAACCTTTTTTCCGGCTCGCCTGCTTCCATCCACAAAGCCTCTAGTGTATCGTGACAAGCATAAAATTCTTGGCTGTTAAACTGTTCGATACCTTGCCAAAAGTCGATCGGCATTTCCTCTGTCATTCGATTGGAGATAGGGGATTTTCGATGGCGGATGTGTGTTTGAGTAGGCGGCGATCGATTGTTTTTTAATAGCTAAGTCTTAAAAACAAGAAAAATTTCGACTTATTTTCAAAACTACTGCCATTTCACGACCGCCTACTTAACTAATTACATAGTATCTCTGACAGCTTGAATCTGATCCATTCCTATTTCCTGATTAGTTCCAGCGAAATCGTTATCTGGCGTCAGAAATAACATACAGTGACACTCTTTGCGCTCGCGCATGGGAATGCAGGGACAGTTCCAGTAGGCGGCTTTTACTTCGGCTTCTTTATCTTCGTAATGGCGACAAGGGCATAAGGGAGCGCCTAGTTCATCCTTGTGTTTTGCTAGTCCTTCTATCACGACAGCAGTGACGGAAGGTTCGGAACAAAAGTAAGTTCCCGTGCGCTTGGCGTAGGTTTCGGAGAAATTCTTCATTGCCTCCAAAGTTTTTTCGTTGGATAGTTTAGATTTTTCTGTTGTGTTCATAGTTTAGGATCGGAGTTGAGGATGCTACGAGCTTTTGACAATTGTAGCGCAGAATGTGATTTTAAACACTGGTATATTTCTGTTTAGTTACAAGGAAGAAAACCTTGACAAAGATTGAGTTTTAGGTTGTTGGTTTTTTAGTGGTTTTTGTCTATCCCGGAGGGTGGGGGAAACTGGCGGGAGAGCGAGTTTTTGGAGCTACCAAAAGATTTGGGCGATCGATCGCCCTTAACTATCATCCCCCAAAGGGGATAAAAATCGGCTAAGATAGCACGGCGCTCTTTCTGTGACGGCTATAGGCACGGCATCTGATGGCAACTTCCCCGAACCGCACCGGCACAGGCGATCGAATATCTCCTGCTTCTGGGCTGATTTGGCCGGCTGACACCGAGTTAGTCGCATTAGTGCTTGAATTGACTCCCGGCGCTGCTAGCTATCTGTACGCGCAGTATGCTATAGGTTTGCACGCTTGGTTTTTAGGTCAAGTACACCAAACTGACCCGGATTTATCGCAACTTTTGCGCGATTAACAGTCAATCGATTTTAGATTTTAGATTTTAGATTTTAGATTTTAGAGGCTACCCCACGGATAAATGCTCTTTCTTGAGGATTTTCGATTTTCGATTTGGGATTGATTCCACGGATAAATCACGTGGCGGGTATCACCTTTGAAATTCGCTTGTCAGAAAAAGCCTTTACTCTTTCGGGATTGGAAGGTGATTTGCTCCTCGGCGGCAAAGAATTTCAGCTTTTGGGCGATCGAATTTATCGCTGGTACGTAACAGGACTTTCAAAGCCCGTAGTGTAGTGGCTGAGTCAGTGGCTGCAAAATTTGCCCCAAGAGATAGATTTGCGAAATGCTCCGCTGCTAATTCGCTCTTGGGATATTGCTTTTGCTCCCACAATTTACCAGCAGTTATTAACAGCAGAACCCGCATTGTCGCCAACCATCAAACTTAGTTTTGTGACTCCTACAAGCTTTCGTAGCAAAGGCCATCACTTCCCTCTGCCAGTTCCCGAAAATGTTTTTCACAGCTATTTACGCCGCTGGAATAACTTTTCGGGGGTAAATTTTGACCAAGCAGAATTTTTGAATTGGATTGATGAAAATGCAATTATTAGCCGCCACAAATTGGAGTCGCAAAAGGTAGCCGCGGGCAAAAAAGGCATGGTAACGGGATTCACGGGGGCTGTGGAATTTGCGCTAGGGCGATCGGCTCACAATCGTCCTGATTTTGTACAATTATTTTATGCTTTGGGGCGGTTAGCGCCTTACTGCGGCACGGGCCACAAAACAACTTTTGGATTGGGACAAACGCGATCGCAATGGTTGACAGAAGCGCTCCCTGAAGTGTCGATACAAAGCATATTGGCGGCGCGAATAGATGAATTGACACAGAAGTTTATGGCGCACAGAAAGCGTACAGGTGGAAGTCGCGCTGCTGAGATTGCTGAAACTTGGGCGACGATTTTGGCGCGCCGGGAATTGGGGGAATCTTTGTTTGATATTGCTGCTGATTTGGAAATGCCTTATGAAACTGTGAAAACTTACGTGAAGTTGGCAAGAAGGGCTTTGAAAGTGGAGGATTAGAGGGCATTGGGCATTGGGCATTGGGCATTGGGCATTACTGGTTCCCAGGCTCTGCCTGGTAACACAGATCCGGAGGCTCCGCCTCCAATTTTCCTCCGCAAGCGAGGCAGAGCCTCTAGACATCGATTCCCAGGCTCTGCCTGGGAACCAGTTAAATGACTGATGACTGATGACTAATGACTCTTAGTAAATAGATATATGTCGTCTCGCTGATATTTTAGTTGAAATTGTGGGGTGTTTTTTAGTTGAGTTATTAGGTTTTTAACAAATTCTCGATCGCTCATCCAGCCAGGATATCTGAGGTTCAGCAATACATAATCAAATTCTGCGAGATTTGCAGGTGGCGCGTTAGCCTGAGTTAATTTTACCACAGGGCGGTGCGCTAAGTGCGGAGCAATCTGAGCATTTGTTAAAACACTGCCTTTGGTTTCCACAATAGAAATTGCCTCTTTGGTAGCCGGCAAAGTGTCGATCCCCTTTAAATAAATAGTCCAAAAATAGCCGTATTTCGCTAAAGCTAAGAAAGCAATCAACGACCAAATTACAATGACTCTAGGCAAGGGATAATTAGGAAGTGGCAATCTCTCAAATATTGTTTTTCCCTTTTGCTGATTGGTAGCTGCCAAACTGGAAATTACGGCTACCAACAAAAACGGCAATATCGGCACAGAATATTGATGAATTAAATCCCGCTGAGCGGGGATATCGGAAAGAATATTCATCGCCAACATCGGCACAGCACTAATTAAAGATGACAGATGACGCGGGGACAGCCACCAAATTATAGGTAATAGCAATAACGCTAAATATCCAAAAGTATCTAAAGAAAACAAACGCCCTAAAACTAGATTTGGTTTCACTATTAAATTAATAGCAATTTCAAAAACAGAGTTTCCCAAATATTGATATCGCCCGATACCCGCGTGTTCTCTTCCCTGATTAAAATACGGTATAACTGCCTGAGTAACTACCAGAAACCAACCCGCGCCTAGAAAGAGAGCTATGAGCCCACAATTGCGTTTTTTGTCAAAACACAACAGCCACAAACCCATCGCAGCCACAGTTAAAGATAGCACGGCTTTGCAGCTCAAAACTAATACAATAGCAGCACAAAACCACAAGGTTTTATTCAGCCTCGCGGCTAAGATTGCTGCTAGCAATGCTGGTAAAGCAATTACTTCTGGGTGGAAGTCGAAGAGGTTGACATTAAATACTGCGGGATAAAGCAGATATACGGCTGAAATTGCAATTGCTTTTTGTTCGTTTAATCCGGCTTGACGTGCCAAACTCCAACTCGGCCAAGCGCCTAAAGCTAGGGAAACAGCTTGTACTAAAAAAAGCCAGTGAACATCTGGATATATTTTGTAAAGTAAAGCTAGTGGATAGAAAATAAAAGCGGCGTGGTCGCCCCAAATATTGATTGCCATTAAAGAGGAAAATGGCGTTTGATTTTGGGAGATTAAATAAATTGCTTGGTCAAAAATTGCTAAGTCGAATGCAGTTGACTGAAACAAAGCGTGCCGCGCGCTGCTGGCGGTAAATAAGACTATCGTTGTCACGACAATCATTAAAAATACTGGATGAGTTTTTAGGAATTTTAAAGTTAGCATTTTATTGTTTAATCAGCGATTCGTTTAAATAGCATAACTTCGTTTTTTTGATAAGTTAATTTAAAATCGGGAGACTTTTTCAGTTGATTTGCTAAGGTATCACCAAGTTTTTCAGTATCAGGCCAGGGATGGCGCAGGTTTAATAATATGTATTGAAATTCAGCTAAATTTGTTTGGGGCGAAATTTGTGACAGCAATTTTACTATTGGGCGGTGGGCAAAGTGAGGGGCAAGTCTATTATCGGTTAAAATACTGCTTTGCGGTTGAACTTGTGCGACTGCTTCGCGTGTAGCTTGCCAGGTATCTAGTCTATTTAGGTACAGATAAAAATCTTTATATTCGCCCACACCCAGGAAAATTAGTAATGACCAAATTATCATGATTCTCGGCAATTGAATTCCCCGCCAAAGTTTAGAAATTCGGAAGTTTTTAATTTGTGGCAGATTCACCCCTGTTAAAAACTGTTGCTTATTTGCTTGATCTTCTTCCTTGTTGCCTTTTATTTCTTCCCTCTTCCTGGTTTCTTCCTTCGCGATTACTGCTAAAAATAAAAAGGGAATTACAGGTACTGAATACTGATAGGCTAAGCTGCGTTGAAATGACAAGTCAGAGAGGATATTGATCAGCAGGGTAGGGATGGCAGGAATTAGCGCTGTTAAATATTTTAGGCGTAGTTTGCCGGAAAATGGCAATAGCAGCCAAATCACAGGTAAGGTGAGGAGAAATAAATATTTGAATGTATCGAAGGAAACGATTTTTCCTAATACTAACTGTGGTTTTAATATGAGATTGATGATAATTTCTAGTACGGATTTGCCTAAATAGCTGTAGCGCCCGACTCCAGCGACTTCGCTGCCGCTAAAGAAGGGGATGATTTTCTGGGAAGCTATCAAAAACCAAGCTGCACCAAGCAAAAGTGCGATCGCCCCGTAACGTTGCTTTTTTTCGCAAAAAAACAGCCATAAACCCATAGCAGCAACGGTTATGGACAAAACCGCCTTGCAACTGAGAACTAACACAATAGCGGTACAAAACCACACAATTTTATTTAAACGCGCTGCCCAAATTGCGGCCAAAAGTGCGGGTAAAGCGATTACTTCCGGGTGAAAATCAAATAAATTGATGTTAAATACCACCGGATAGAGCAAATAAATCAATGCGATCGCACGGGATTGTTCTTGATTCAAACCTGCCAAACGCGCTAAACTCCAGGTAGGCCAAGCGCCTAGGGATAATGCAACTGCTTGTACCAACAGCAGCCAATGCACATCCGGGTAAATTTTGTACAGCAAAGCTAGCGGATAATAGATTACCGCTGCGTGATCGCCCAAAATATGAATCCCCATTAAAGAAGAAAAAGGCGTTTGGTTTTGGCTGATTAAGTAAATTGCTTGGTCAAAAATTCCCAAATCGAAAGCAGTTGATTGGAATAAAGCGTGGCGTAAACTGCTACACAACAAGAAAATTGCCGCAGCAGTCGCGATCGCCCAAACCAAACTCGACGGTAGCTGCGATCGACCTTCTTCTATATTTTCGGCGATCGAGACACTGATGTCCTCACGGTCATCAGCCAAATTTTCCCTATTCTGCATGAAATCTGGCACTAGGTGGTCACTCAAAATATGATTCCATCGAATGTGCTTTCCACGCAATAGTTAACCACTAATTTTTATCCCCGCAATCGTAATATTAGAATAATCCACAAAACATTAAACAATTGTGAAAGCAATAACTCTTCTCGGCTCCACAGGCTCCATCGGCACTCAGACTCTGGATATTGTAGCTCAATACCCCGATCAATTTCGGATTGTCGGGTTAACCGCCGGACGAAATGTAACGTTGCTGGCCCAGCAAATTCGCCAGTTTCGACCGGAAATTGTCGCGGTTTGCGACGAAGATAAATTACAGGAATTGAAGGAGGCGATCGCAGACATCGACCCTCAACCTATTTTACTTGCTGGCGAGTCAGGCGTTGTCGAAGTTGCCCAATACGGTGACGCTCAAGCCGTCGTCACTGGCATAGTTGGCTGTGCCGGTTTGCTGCCAACAATTGCGGCTATCAAAGCAGGCAAAGATATCGCCTTAGCCAATAAAGAAACATTAATCGCAGGGGGCCCCGTTGTCAACCCCTTAATCGAAAAATACGGCGTTAAAATATTACCTGCTGACTCGGAACATTCGGCAATTTTTCAGTGCCTCCAAGGTGTTATGGTTGGCGGGTTGCGGCGAATTATTCTCACTGCTTCGGGGGGTTCTTTTCGAGATTTGCCGATCGACAAATTAGCAGGAGTAACAGTAGCCGATGCTTTGAAACATCCGAATTGGTCGATGGGGCAGAAAATCACGATCGATTCTGCTACTTTGATGAATAAAGGATTAGAAGTCATCGAGGCTCATTACTTATTCGGAATGGATTATGACGACATTGATATTGTCATCCATCCTCAGAGCATAATTCACTCGTTAATTGAGTTGCAAGATACCTCGGTTTTGGCGCAATTGGGATGGCCGGATATGCGTTTGCCGCTGCTTTACGCTTTGTCTTGGCCGGAGCGAATTCATACAGATTGGGAACGGCTCGATTTGGTAAAAGCTGGGGATTTAACTTTCCGAGAACCCGACCACGAAAAGTATCCTTGTATGCAGTTGGCTTATGCGGCAGGACGTGCGGGCGGTTCGATGCCGGCGGTGCTGAATGCGGCAAACGAACAGGCAGTAGCGCTATTTTTGGAGGAGAAGATTCAGTTTTTGGATATTCCGAAGTTGATTGAGAAGGCGTGCGATAAACATCAAACCGATAACTGTGAAAGTCCTGGTTTAGACGATATTTTGGCGGCAGATAGGTGGGCGCGGCAGGAAGTTTTGGCAGATAGTATGGAATTGGGCGATCGGATTCTTTCGGTTCGCTAATTGTATCAGCAGACTTGCACTTACCCACAAGCCCTAGGAGTGAATAAATTCCCCGTCTCATAGAAGACAGTCGGTTGAAACTTATATCTTGCACCATTCTCAATAAGCCTTTTAGGAACAGGCAAGATGCCTGTTCCACAAGAAAATTCACTCTTTGTGGAACAGGCATCTTGCCTGTTGCTGATACTGGTGCAATATCAGAGTTGAAACAGACTGCCGAACCTTGATAAATATCCAGTCCTCTTCAGAGGACTTTAGCTATGAGACAGGGGTTTCAACCCCTGACGGACTATGCCAAAAAGTGCAAAATATCGGCAAAACCATATTAAAGCTTGACCTGATTTTAGTTTTTTATTGACTAACTCCCAACTTGTGCCGCAAAATCAGCCGCACTCATCTTTTCGTACATTTCAAAAGGTTGGTGAATCCAAGGATTGTCCGCCAAATAATCTACATAATAATCCGGCTTTGCAACAGAACAAGCCTTGTACCAGAGTACAGCAGTCCGAATTTCCTGAATATCCTCGCCGTAGCGACTCTTCAGCCAAGCGATACCTTGCTCTAAACTAATTCCCGAATCCACCAAATCGTCAATCAGGAGAATGCGGCTGCCCAAATTATCGCCCACCATTGTCAAATCGCGCGCAAACTCGATCGCGCCCCGGACATTTCCCTCAGCCCCACTGTATGACGAGGCCGCTAAAATCGCCAATGGCTTGTCGAAAAGTCGCGACAGAGTATCTCCAACCCGCAGCCCTCCCCTCGCCAGACAGACAATGCGATCGAATTTCCACTGAGATTCCTCAATTTTTACAGCCAAATCCTCAATTTTCCGATGGTACTCAGCCCAAGAAACGTAAAGGTCACTCATTCCTAATATTATTTAAATATCAAAGGTATTATTAAATATTTTGGGGAAAATGACATGGATGCAGATGAACTTCTCAGACGGTATGCAGCCGGAGAACGGGTTTTTCACAAAGTAGACCTGAGCGGTGCCAATATGTCAAGGACAAATTTGCGCGATATTGACCTGAGTCACGCTAATTTAAAAGGTGCAAATTCGATCGGTCTCACCCTCTACAGAGCCAATCTGTATCAAGCAGATATCAGCCAAGCCAACCTCTCCCAAGCCAACCTCATGTCCGCTAATTTTGGCGAATGCGAGGCGGTGGGAGCGAACTTGAGCGGCGCCATCTTGCGGAGTGTCGTCTTCAGTGGAGCCGATTTAACGGGGGCGAGTCTCAGGGGTGCAGACATGAGAGATGCAAACCTTCAGGGGGCAATTTTGATTCAAGTTTATGCAGTTAACGCTAACTTGCAAGGTGCCAACTTGACAGAAGTAAAGCTTTGCGGAATCAACCTGAGCAAAGCAAATTTAACCGATGCAAACTTAACACAAGCTGACCTCAGCCGTGCTAACCTAACTCAAGCAAATCTGAGTTGGGCTAATTTGACGGAAGCAAATCTGGAAAAAGCTGATTTGAAGGGAGCCGATTTGAGTGGAGCTAACTTGAGCTGTGCAAATCTCCATCAAGCAGATTTGAGCGGAGTTTCCCTTAAGGGAGCAAATCTCCGGGGAGCAAACTTGCATCAAGCTTCTTTGCGTGGGACTAATTTGGATGAAGCGAATCTGAGAGAGGCCATGATGCCTGACGGCACAATCTGTGACTAAATAAGCTGAGAAAATAGAAGTTAAAACGGCAGGGTGCCTATGGCGCACCCTACATTTAGGCTAATGCCTAATTTTTTTAAGGGGATTTAATTCTGCCTTCAAGTGACAGTGCATTTAAAGAGTAGTGGCAAAAAATTTAGCACCGAGTTTAATCTACAACTTTCAGCCAGCCCCGGCGAACTGCGTGGAGCAAGCGGTTGATGGCTGTTTGATCTTCTTCGGTAAGACAGTCATTTAACAGCGCTGTCTTGAGCTGTTGTCGGTGAGTGGGAGTCAGCAGACCGGAGTGATATACCTGAAAGACTAGCTCTGCAATAGTAAATTGAGGTAACAGCGTTTGGGTTGTCATCATGTGTTTTTTTTTGAACTCACTTTTGACAGTATTAACTAATTTTTCCAAAATTTATGTGATTCAACTACGGGAGTAAATGTGATCGATTGGCTCTTGATGAGTGATTTGTGTCAGCCGGACTTGGGGATCGGATATTTCCTCGATAGCCCCGCAACTTGAAACACAAACCCCGTCCCGATTTCTCGCTTTTGGCAACTGCGAAATCTCTACTTTTGGTTAAGAAACGGTGACAAATAAATTAAGATTTATCTATTAAGAGATTACTAATGACTGCTAGCTAAATCGCAGGGCTTAATTGAAGGTACAACTTTTAGCCTGTTTAGGAACCCGCTTTTACCTACATTTACCTAGTTTCTTGGTGTGGTCTTTGTTCCGTGGATATACTTAATAACCCGCCCAAAGACAGATACAAGTTTCCGACAGGAGTGGCCATCGATCCAAAATTTTAAGCTCTAGTTCATGCTCCCACATTCATCTGTGAAGTCAATCTAAAATCTAAAATCTAAAATCTAAAATCTAAAATCGACTGGCTGCTTCAAATCAAAAATCCCGGCTTCTTCAAGAAACCGGTTCGAGCTTTTCGATCGCACTACAATTTTTTTTTGGAGAGGGTTAATGGATCGACCTACTCACTTCAATCTTATTGTTGGCAAAGCTTGACAGGAGAGAAAGTAAAAATACTCATCTCAACTTTTTGTGTGAGGAGACTAATCGGAAATCCTGACCCATCCGCGGCGGATGGCGTGCAGCAGGCGGTTGACTGCATCTCTGGCATCTTCGCTGAGAGCGCTTTGGCAGAGTTCGCGCAATCCGTGGCTTTGAGTGCGAGTCAGATTGCCTGAATTGGTGACTTGATAGAACAGTTCAGCGATCGCCCGATCGGATTTTAAAGTCAGAGCTTGCATGAAATCTCGTTGAACTCGACTATTATAATATCTAGCATTTGAGAAAAAAGTAGGGTGATTGCAGTCGGCTAAGCTGTGCGATCGTTCTTGGCTCGATTTGTGACCGAAGTCTGCCATTATACGTGATTTAAATCACATAAAACCCAAGACTTCGATCGCATAAGCTATGATTGGGGTGGTAGCCTCAAGGTTTGACAAAACCTCGAAAAGCCCTGAACACAAGGCTTTTAGTTCCCAAGGCCGCCGCGCAGCGGAAGTAAGTCCGCTCAACATTGCAGGCTATGGACTTGGATAGCTGTGAAACTTTTGGTTTAAGACACTTGCAGCTTGTGGCTCAGGGCATAAAGTTGCGATCGGCGAGCCACCGCCTGAGATACAATAATTATAAATACTTCTATCCCATCTATAGACAGGGAGGTCAAAAAATGATAATGATTAGCTACTTTTCTATTGCCTTAATCGTTTTTCTTGTTTGGTTCAAAAGTTTTTGGAATGATACTGCGACATCTAAAAAAGACGTGATATCTTGGATAGCCTTAATAATCGGCCCTCTGTTTTGGCCTGTTGTTCTGCCCCTATCCCTTTTGCAAATTACTAGCAAAAAGTCTGTTGTACAAACAGCTCAATGCGAGCAAAAAATATAATAACTTTTGGAAGTAACTGGCTTCAACACACTCGCTTATCTCTTCCTAAATTATTCGGCGTGCATCGCTTTTGGCAGCGAGTAATTTATCTTGTTTCATACTAAAAAAATGCAGCTAGAAGGTAGAATCAAATAAAAATTCTGAATCCTAAAACAGTATTTTTTTACCGCTATCAAATTCTGCCTTCTGCTTTTTGATCCAGCCCAAAAACGGATACAAGTTTCCGACAGGAGTCGGCTGCTGCCCTAAATTTTAGGATCTTGTTCAAGCTCTCCGATTCATCTGTGGCATAAATCTCAAATCTCCAATCGTTGAACTAAGCGAGATTGACGCACGCCCTAGCCCACGTATCACGCCAAAGTCTCCAATTGACTGATGCCTAATTTTCTTCTGTCACATCGTGAATTAACGGTGCGGCTCAGTCAATCGATTGCGCGATTTTAGATTTTAGATTTTAGATTAAAGAATTGAAGCATTGACTTGCGCGAGATAAATTCGGGGGTTCCTTTATCGGATACAGGTTTTTTATTTCTGGGTACTGAGTCTGCTTTCGGAATGAATCACGTGGCGGGTATCCTGGATGCTTTCAGTTAAAATTGTTCCGGCAAAATTGTCAGACTCACATTGTCGAACAACGACCGCAAAATTTTTTTACTCAAAAATTATCTGCCACCTCAACCAAGCTCAAAATTAATATGTAATTTAACATGGCCTGTTGCTTGCAAAAATATAACTTCAGACATATTTTCGTCGGCCGCTGACCAACTTAAGAATTTTCATTACTTCCGGCCACTGCGTACCATTAATCGAAGGTGGGAAAATCCTGGCTAGGCGTGGAAAAACAGCTAGACTCTTTGCCATTTAAGCTTTTCGGGCTCCCTTTATTCAAATCGTAGCAGCTCTAAACAGGAAATTGTAGAGTTCGTTTGCGCCCAAAATCCCTAACTCTTACCGCAGTTAGATAGACAATTCAAGGCAGAGACTGCAATATGAAATAGGCAACAAAAACTGTTTCAAATCTCAAGTACGACTTATTTTTGGCGATCGGGCATCAGGAGTGTATAACGCGAGCCAGCTAAATTTTTGGAAGTACGAGATGTTTGGGAACTTCAAAAAAAAAGTGCCGTCACGGTATCCAAATTAGTTATTTGCATAAAAAGTAGGAGTCAAAATGAACGAAGTATCTGAGAAACCAATTTATAGAGTTCTTCATCTATTGTCGCTGCTAGCGCTGGCATACTATGGAGCTACTTCCATCAATTATATTTTCGAGAGTGACTCTCACGCTCACATCTACAAGTACGACAGTCATAGCAATTCCAACGCGGCACCCGCGCAACTAGAAGCACACCGCTCGGAATAAGTAGAGATTTTCTCTGAATGACTGCCGGATCAAATTTCGGGGAATTGGCTAATCGTTAATGATCAGCTCGAAGTTAACAACCATTAGTAAAAAAGTCTTTGCTAAAAACTCAATATTTTCACTCACAGGTACTAGCCATCGAATGTACCGCAAAAATTAACTATTTAATTTGTTCTCAAAAGAGACCAGAGTGATGAAAGGATGGCCAAGCATTTTCATCAGTAAGAGCCTTAATAGTTTTAGTAATCGCTTCATCAAGAACATTTGAAGGTGGATATGCTTCAGAAGGGAAAATCGCTTTGATTTTTGCCCACTACAGCTCGATGGGAGATAAATCCGGCGAGTATCGAGGTAAGAATTTTACATTGGCTTTGATAGATGCCATCAAAAAATTGACGGCTTCAGCATTCATGATAAACAGGTAAATTATTCATAACTACAATTGGGCTAACCCATAACTGGGGCAGGATTCGCCAGCAGCCCAAAAATTTATATCCTAGTTCCAGTTCCCAGATTCATCTGTGGACTAAATCTAAAATCTAAAATCTAAAATCTAAAATCTAGTGACATTACCCTCACAAATCTACCGGCCCACCGTTCATCCCAACTTTTGACCAAAAGACGCTCGCTACATTGTCTGATTGTGCGGATGGATGCGGATCATGGTTGAAATGACGGATGGGGGTTGAAAAACTGGGTTTTTAGCCAAAATTCTATATTGAGCGTGAGGGATTTGGCTGGAAACATCAAGGCGATGAGGCTCAAAAGTTCGTTCGGGACTGTATTGGGAGCCACTTTTGATTGAATCCGGCCTCCAGCGTGCGTGGGCTTGCTTTCAAAGCGAGTTACAAACTTTTGATTTCTGGGGAACTATTGGCGAAAATCAAAAGTCTGGTCAAGTACAGTGTACTTAAAAAAAATCGCAGCTCAGTTCCAGCCTCATTGCGGGCGATCGAACTCTCCGGCGATCAACAGTGCCAACGGCCCGGTGCAACTTCTCAATCTGGAGAGCATACTTCCATTAAAAATGGTCTCTGTGTATCTTCCGGGTATTGTTTTAATAATGACTAGCCATATCGATGGTCATTATGGTAAACTCGCAAACGTTTAAGTGGAATATTTTCGTGTTAGAGGAGGCAGTGGTGGAGTCGAGAGTCAAAAGCAGGAAACAACCGAGATTTGCTGCTCAACGAATACAGGATTCAACTCGCGCTCCCAGGCTCGCTGCTGACAATTTAAATTACATGACAGCTTATAGCAGCCGGGTCAATTAGGGTCTCAACCGATGTCCGGTTTCATTTATTGAATCCCTTTGGAGGGAAAAGTGTATTGTAGAAAAATGATTGATCTTTTAGGAGGAGTGTAAATGACACAGGTAACAAATCCAACAACACCAACTACACAACCAGGCGGTGTCGGTGGCGGTGGCTCAACCATTATTGGCACCCCCGTAGGCGCTAACAGGTTGAACGGCAGCCCCGGCAGCGATATCATTCTGACTTTTGAGGCCGCTGATGTCATCGCTGGTGGCACTGGCAACGACCTGATTATATCGGGTGGCAACAATGATAGTGTCGGCGGCGGCGACGGCAACGATACCGTCCTTTCAGGCAGTGGCAACGATGTGGTCGCTGGCGGTAGCGGCGATGACTTCATCTTTGGCGGTAAAGGGAATGACCTGGTAGACGGTGGCGATGGCAACGACTTGGTTTCTGGCGACAGAGGCAACGACACCGTACTGGGCGGAAGTGGCAGCGATACAGTCTTTGGCGGCCAAGGCAGCGATCTTGTCAGCGGTGGCGATGGCAACGACATTCTCTACGGCGGTAAAGAAAACGATACTGTCGATGGTGGCGCTGGCAATGACTTGATCTCTGGCGACAGAGGCAGCGATGTCCTCATCGGCGGTGCAGGCAGCGATACGTTCTACTTCGCGAGTGCTGGTGGCGATTTCGGCGTAGACACGATCACTGACTTTACCCCAGGCGAAGATAAGATTCGCTTGAAGCAGGGCGGTGTGTTCGCTGGTTTGGGCAGCAGCTTCGAGGCAAGCGAGTTTGTCGTCGTTTCTAATTTCAACGCAGCCACTCCAGGAACAGCCACGACGAACAAGTTGGTCTACGACCCAACAAGCGGTGCGTTGTACTTCAACGGCAGCAACGGCGTGCTAACTATTGCTCAGTTGCAGCCTGGCCTGACTATTACCTCGAACAACTTCGAGTTGTTCTAAAACAACTGGCTGTTGTGGGGCGGCACCGGATAAGATTCGGGGCTGTTCTCACAAAGCCGGTAGTTTTAAAGGATTTCAACCTCACTCTGCCACAAGCGGGGTGAGGTTGAAATATTCAATGCAGGAACTGAAGCAGGGGCAGTAAAAAAAAATCGATCGACAGTTATTGATCAAATTAATCGATCGCCTGATACCAATTTTTTATGAGGCTGCATAGAATTCGATCCCCCTAGCCCCCCTTAAGAAGGGGGGGACCGGAAGCTTCTTGAAGTCAACCCCTACTCCCCTTTTTAAGGGGGATTTAGGGGGATAGAGATCTGTGCAACTTCACATTAAATTGGTATGATCGGGCCAAATATAAATAGAAAGTTTTTAAATTAGAATTTCTAGGTTTTACTGAAGCGGTAAAGAAACCGCAACTGCACCGCTAGCAATGAGCACTGAAGAATATATCCGGCAAGCCCAAATTTATTTGAACCGGGGTAAGTTAACTGAGGCGATCGAGTTTTGCAAAAAGGCGATCGAACTTCAACCGTTTTCGCCCTCGACTTACACGACTTTAGGGGAAATTCTCGAAGCTCAAGGCGATCCGACGGCGGCAAGAGACGCTTTTGTGCAAGCTTTGGAGATTTCGCCCCAGTTTTTTCTGGCTCATGCTTATTTGGGTCAACTTTATAGCGACTATGCGTGGCTGGATGAGGCGGTTTTTCACTACCGAAAAGCTCTGGATTTGAAACCAGATTGGGCAGAAGTTCATTATAACTTGGGAAATGTTTTTCACAAGCAGGGTAATTTGTTGGGGGCGATCGACTGTTACCGAAATGCGATCACCCAAAAACCGGATTATCTTGATGCTTTATACAATCTGGCTGTGGTTTTAGGTGAAAATAGTCAGCTCGAAGCGGCAATGGATACCTACCGACAGGCGATCGCCGTGGCGCCGGATTACGTGGAAGCTTACAGCAATCTGGGTGTGATTTTGCTCAAGGACGATCGGGCTGCTGAGGCGATCGAGGTTTACCAGCGGGCGATCGAGATTAAGCCGGATTGGGCGACGCTGCACAATAATTTGGGTCAAGCCTTGCTGGACAAAAATCCCGATAGGGCGATCGCATCTTACCTCACAGCTATTGAGTTGGAGCCGGACATGGTTTTGGCTCACTACAATCTGGGGAAAGCGTGGCAATTACAGGGGGAACATTCGGCGGCGCTTGCTTGTTTCGATCGCGCGATCGAGCTCAATTCCGACTATATTTCAGGCTATACAGACGCCGGGTTTTCTTTGATGGTTTTGGGCAAAATTGCTGAAGCCATGCCTTATTTTGAGCGGGCGATAGCTCTGAAGCCTGATTTTGTTGAGGCTTACTGCCGCTTAGGAGACAGGCGCAGAGTTGCCGCGGTAGAAGATGATGAATTGTCAAGGGCGATCGCTGCGTGCGATCGATTTCTCACAGCATTGATGGGAAGTTCGGCAACGGATTTTGTAGCGGATGTCACGGATGTCACGGATGTCACGGATGTCACGGATTTAACAGATTTAAAAGTAAATAAAAAAGATGGTGTGGCTAGATATTTGTCAAGTGCAGCTTGCGAATTACCTGTTGCTGAAATTTGCGATAATTTAGCCGAAATTTACTTGCATTTGGGAAATGCTTTAACAGAGTACGGCGGGCATGAATCTGCCACCGCTTATTATCAAAAAGCTTTGCAAATTCAGCCACAAAATGCAGAGATTTACTGGCGGGTGGGAAATTCCTTAGCCCAGCAAAAGCGGTTCATTGCAGCAATTGCAGTTTACCGCATGGCTTTGACGATTCAACCTGCTTTACCGCAGGTTTATTTTGAGTTGGCAAAACTGCTGGAAAAACAGGGGCGCTGGGAACGGGCGCTCGATTATTATCAAAAAGTTTTAGAGTTGCAATTGCACGGGTATGGGGAGCAGAAAGAGTGGAAAAAACTGAGTTTTATCTTGCCAGATAGCACTTCTATCAAACCTCCTCACGCTATTTATTTATCGAGTTGGGATTGGCTGGTTAATGCTAAGTTGGAGGCTGACAATTATGTGGAAATATTTTGGAAACCTGCACCCGAAGCAAGTGCAGAAAATATTCCTAATTCCCAATTTGCGAGATCCAATTCCCAATTGGCAAATTCCGATTGTGCGGGGTTAACTTGCGGGCTGTGTTTGCAGCGACTTTCTAAGTGGTTCGATCCGGTGCATTTGGGTTGGGGAATTTGCCGTTTGTCCAACTCGCAACCGCTACCTGTGGAGTCGCCCAAGACTTTTGTGGCGGCAATTCCCAACGGGCGAGTTTGGATTGTGCCGCAGGAAAATTATTGGCTGATTTGCAAGGCGATCGCTGTAATTACTCCTGACAATTATTTATTGGCTGATGTGTCGAGAGATTATCCGGGATTTTTACCGGGATGCGAAAAGCATGATGTGAGGAAACACAGCGTTTTTCAGTTAGAATCCTTTCCAGCTTTAAAGCAAATTGACGGCAGCGTGGCGGTGCTTTCTGGTTTGTCGGGGAATGTCTATTTTCACTGGATGGTTGACGTTTTGCCGAGGATAGAATTGCTGCGGCTCAGCGGTAGGGATTTAACGGAGATTGATTGGTTTTTGGTGAATAGTTGTCAGCACCAATTTCAGCGGGAAAGTCTAAGAGTTCTGGGCATTCCAGAAGAGAAAGTCTTGGAGAGCGATCGCGTGCCTCACATTCAAGCAACCGAGTTGATTGTGCCGTCTTTTGCGGGATATTTGGGCTGGCCTTCTGGGTGGGCGATGGATTTTTTGAGGCGCGAGTTTCTCAAGGAAATTATACCTAGTTCGAGCTATCCAAAACGCATTTACATCAGCCGCAGCAAAGCAAGATATCGACGAGTTTTGAACGAGGAAGATGTGGTTGAGGTTTTGGAGAACTTTGGCTTTGTTTCAATTTTTCCTGAGTCGATGTCTTTGGCAGAGCAAATTGCTCATTTTTTCCACGCTGAGGTAATAGTTGCAGCCCACGGCAGCGGATTGACAAATACAATTTTTTGTGGCAAGGGAACTAAAGTAATTGAGTTGGTGTCGCCTCACTATATCAGCCATTATTACTGGGGAATCAGTCAATATTTGCAGTTGGAACATTACTTTTTAACGGGGGAGGCTTTTGAATGCTATCCTATTAGACAGTTGATGTATCAGAATTCGCTGACTGAGGATATTTTAGTGAACTTGAGTTCGCTGAAAAGGATGGTTGAGGTGGTGGGTTTGAGTTAGTTGGTGTCTGGAGCAAGTTTAATTATGCCCTCGATTGAGAAGATGGAAAAGGCAGCGGTTGATTTGAGTCGGCAAGCAGAAGTTTATTTAGCCGAAGGAAAGTTGAATGAGGCAGTTGCTGCTTGCGAGTCAGCGTTGAAAATTGAACCGAATTTGGCGGCAGCTTGTCAGACGCTGGGAAAGGTGATGCAGGTTCGAGGTGAAATCGAGCAAGCTAAGCAGTGGTATGAAGCGGCGATCGATCGCAATCCAAATTTGCCGGAAGTTTATGCTAATCTCGGCATTTTGTATTCTCAGGGGAAACAGTGGGAAAAGGCGATCGCCAATTGTGAAAAAGCGATTTCGCTAGCGCCGAATTTTGCTGCGGTTTATCGGCAGTTGGCGAGAATTTGGACGCAGTTAGAGAAGCGAGAAGAGGCGGCAGACTGTTGGTATCAAGCTTTTAATATTGAGCCGAATTGGGCAACTGCTGAGGAGCACGTGACTCTGGGAAATAGTTTGGTTGAATTGGGAAAGTGCGATCGCGCTATTGAATGTTATTCGCGGGCAATTAAGTTAAACCCGCAACTGGCAACAGCTTATCACAATTTGGGGGAAATGCTGATTGGCCAAAAACGGTGGGATGAGGCGATCGCCAATTACCGACAAGCCATTGCTATCAATCCAAATTCGTTTGAATCTTACCACAGTTTGGGTAAAACTTGGGCGGAGCGGGGAGAATTAGATCGGGCGATCGCCTGTTACCGCAAAAGCATCGAACTCAATCCAAATTATGCTCGTGCTTACGTGGGTTTAGGTAATGTTTTGGTGCAGAAGCGCGAGTTGGATGAAGCTATTAAATGTTACCGTCAGGCTCTTGAAATCAATGATAATTCCTACTGGACATACAATTGTTTAGGGGAAGCTTTGGCTCAAAAACAACTGTGGCCAGAAGCTATTATTTGCTACCGCAAAGCTATTGCAATAAATCCCAATGTTCCTTGGTTTTATGTCAATTTGGGAATTGCCTTAACCAGTGAAAAATTCTGGGATGAAGCTGTTAGCGCTTACCTGCAGGCGGTTCAGATTGAGCCGAATTTGATGGGAATCAATCAGAAGTTGGGATATGTTTTGCGGAAGCGTAGCGCCTCGGGTTTAGACAGCACAATCGAAACTTATTGTCAAGGTATCGAGGTACTTGCCAGCGGGAAAATTTACCACAAATTGCTGGGAATTGAGTTAGATGGAGCAGAGTTTTATATAAATTTAGGCAATATTTTAGCGAAACAAAAGCTGTTGGAAGGTGCGATCGTATTTTATAGCATGGCGCTGCAAATTGAACCCAATGCTGCGGAAGTTGTCGCCCAACTCACAGATGTTCGCGCGAAACAACAGGACTTATACGCACAAATTGCCACTTACCGCCACCAAATTGAAATCGCTCCGAGCAATGCTCAGTCTTACAACGATTTAGGAAATATTTTACCGCAATTAGGGGAATTAGAAGAAGCAATTATTTGTCACCAAAAAGCGGGCGAATTGAGGGGTTGGCCTGAGTGTGCGGCGAAAGATTATCAATTTACCCAAGATTGGTTTACCCACAATATTCCTATTTGGAAACGGCATTTGCAGGAATTTACCGGAATTGCGGATTTTCAAGTTGTGGAAATCGGCAGTTTTCAGGGAATGTCGGCTTGCTGGCTGCTGGATAATATTTTAACTCATCCGACGGCAAAGATTACTTGTATTGATTTGTATTTTCAACAACATTTTAAAGGCAATATTGTAAAAACGGGAGCAGCAGATCGGGTAATTGAATTAGAAGGTTACTCTCAAGATTTGTTAATAAATTTGGCTGCGGAATATTACGATGTTGCTTACATTGACGGCTGTCATAAACCCACCAGTGCTCTGCAAGATGCGATTTTATCTTGGAGGTTGGTGAAAGTTGGGGGATTGATGATTTTTGACGATTACGAGTTTACGTTTCCCGACAGCCCGGAGCAAGATACTAAAATTGGGATAGATGTTTTTTTGGAGATGTTTGGAAGTCAGTTAGAAGTAGTACACAAAGGCTATCAACTGATTGTCAAAAAAATCGGCAATCAAAGTTTGGGCGAAGAGCAAACTCTGTTGTCTCTTGGTTGGGAAAAATTGGGGGATATTGCGGCGAATTCCGGTTATTTGGATGAGGCTACCGCCCGGTATCAAACAGCTATTAAAATTAAGTCTGGCAACTACTTAACCTACCACAAGTTGGGTAAAGCTCTGCAAGAGAAAGAAATGTTTGAGGAAGCTGGGGCCGCTTACCAACGGGCGATCGCACTAAACCCTAATTTTAGTTGGGCTTACCACTTTTTGGGGGAAACCTTACAGGCGATTGAGCAACACGACGAAGCCGCTGCTGCTTACCGCAAAGCTATTGAGTTAAATCCCGATTTTTGTTGGACTTACAACAATTTAGGCGATGTGCTGATGGAGCTTTCTGAGTGCGAGAAAGCTGCTGTTGCTTACCGCAAGCTAGTTGAACTCAATCCCGATTTCTGTTGGTCTTACGAGAGATTAGGTAGGGCTTTGGTTGCACTGGAAAATTGGGAAGAAGCCGCGGTGGCTTACCGCAAAGCTATTGAATTAAATCCAGATGATTGTTGGTTGTACAATAGTTTGGGGGAAGTTCTGGAATTACAAGAAAATTGGCACGAAGCAGCAGCAGCTTTTGGTCGTGCTATTGAGCTAGAATCTGAGCATAGTTGGCTGTACAAAAAGTTGGGTGATGCACTGCGGAAGCAAGGGGAATTGTCAAGGGCGATCGCAATTTACGAAAAAGGTATTAATCTCGATCCAAAATCCTGTTGGTGTTACGAAGGATTGGGTTTGAGTTTAATGGCTAAACAGCAGTGGGAACCTGCAATCACTAATTTAGTTCAAGCCCTGCAAATTAAACCCGATTTGTTTGAAGTTTACGATAACATAGGTTATGCTCTGGAACAACAAGGAGAAGCCGATGAGAGCGATCGGGAAAAATGCAGCAATCAAATATTACCCTTAAGTGTTCTCAAAAAATACTGTGGGTTTACAGAAGATTTGATTGTTGCAGCAGAATCCAATCCTAACCTCACCTGCATTGACATCCATCCTGCGAGTCAAATTAATTTATCTGATTCCAAAGCAATCGACACCAGCCGCAGATTTTGGGAACATCAAAGTCATTCCAGAAAAGCTTTTGTTGCCGTATTGCCAAACGGACGAGCTTGGGCAGATGTTGTGACTACCGCCGTGATTACTTCAAACAATAAACTTGTTGTTGATATTTCTATGGGCTGTTCTGAATTGGTAATCACTTCCGACAAATTGCCTCCCGCTGAACACGTTGATGGAAATGTAGCTTTTTTATCGGCTCGCTGGGGTGGAGCTGCTTATTTTCATTGGATGTTTGATGTGATGACGCGATTTGACCTTTTGCAGCGGAGCGGATTCATAGAAACTATAGATAAGTTTGTTGTCAATGCCAGCGATTCTTCCTATCAAGCAGAAACTTTAGAGACTTTAGGAATTCCTCAAGATAAACTTTTAGAAAGTCGCTGCAATTTACACATTACCGCCGATAAATTAATAGTCCCGTCAATATCTTATGACGGATCGGGCGCGGTTTCTAAATGGAAGTGTGAATATCTCAAACAGACATTTTTAAATGAACAACAGCCACTAAACACAGACTATTCAGAGCGAATTTATATCACCCGTCAACAAGCATCCTATCGGCGACTCGTCAACGATGAAGAGGTAATTAAATATTTAGAAAAATTTGGGTTTCGCCGTGTCAAGTTGGAAACGATGTCGGTAGCGGAACAAGCATCGTGTTTGGCTGCTGCTAAAGTAGTTGTCGCACCCCACGGAGGGGGGTTGACAAATCTAGTTTTTTGCAGTCCGGGAACCAAGGTAATTGAGATTTTTTCTCCCCTTTACGTTCCGCATTGTTATTGGATGATTAGCAATTTGTGCGGTTTGGAACATTACTATTTACTGGGCGATTTGGTGGATGACCCTACTCAGAAATATCTGGGACATAAAGATATGCGCGTGGATTTGAACTCGCTGGAGAAGTTAATAAATCTTGCAGGAGTTTTTCATGGATAATTACTACCACACTTTGGGTAATTCTCTGCAAGAAAGCGGTCGGTTTGATGAGGCTGTTGCTGCTTACAAACAAGCTATTGAATTAAATCCTAATTTTTCTTGGTCTTATCACAGTTTGGGCGATGTTTTACTGAAACTTGAAAAATGGGAGGAAGCTGTCGCTGCTTACAAAAAAGCGGTTGAGTTAAATCCTAATTTTTCGTGGTCTTATCACAATTTGGGCGATGCTTTCCTGAAACTTCAGCAATGGGAAGAGGCTGCTGTTGCTTACCGCCGCGAGATTGCACTCAACTCGGATTTTGCTTGGTCTTTTTGCAATTTAGGCGACGCTTTAACTAAACTAAAACAGTGGGATGAAGCTATCGCTACGTATTTAAAAGCTATTGAAATTGACAGAGATTTGCCAGGAATTTACGAGAAGTTGGGATACGCTCTCGGACAAACAAAGTCGCATTTAAACTTAGTGTTAGAACAATCTCAATTGCAAATTACACCGGAAAATTGGGATTTTTATTTGCAGTTAGGAAAGAATTTAGCCAAGTACGATCGCCCAAAAAGCGCAATTATTATTTACCAATCTCTCTTGACATCAATGCCGACTTGTGGTAATGTATCAGCGGAATTAGAGGAGTTGTTGCAGCAGCAAGAAAAGTATGATCGCGCATTAGCCTCATCTCGCGCAACTGTCGCCCAAAAACCAGATGATTGCTGGTCTTATTATAATTTAGGTGCTGTTCTGAGCCACCAAAAATATTGGGAGGAAGCGGCGGCGGTCTTTTTCCAAGCAATAGAAATAAATCCCGATCTTCCTTGGTGGTTTTATTACAATTTATGGGAAGTTTTTGTTAGGCAAAACAAGCTAGATGAAGTTGAGAACTTTTGCCGCGAAGTTGTTGCAGCTAAACCGGAGGCTTTTTGGCCTTATCTGAATTTGGGGGAAGCTTTGACGAGGCAAGGTAAAATTGCCGAGGCAATTGATTTTTATCGAACTGTCAGTTACAAACAAAGTTTTGCATCTCTTATCAGTAAGAGAACAGGCAAGATGCCTGTTCCACAAGAAGAGACAGGCAAGATGCTTGTTCCACAAGAAGAAACAGGCAAGATGCCTGTTCCACAAAATTGGAACTTAAAACCAGTCAAAGTTCCTAACTTTATAATTATTGGTTGTCAGCGGTGCGGGACGACTTCTCTGTATACTTATTTAGCTCAACACCCGCAAATTTTGACTCCGATTAAAAAGGAGATGGATTTTTTCTCGTGGCACTTTGACAGAGGGATTGATTGGTATTTGGCTCATTTTCCGCCAATGCCTCCGGGAGAGCAATTTTTGACGGGCGAAGCAAGTCCGAGCTATTTTGACTGTCGGGAAGCACCGGAACGGCTCTACAGCCTGTTTCCAGAGGCTAAACTGATTGTACTTTTGCGAAATCCGGTCGATCGGGCGATTTCTCAATTCTACCGCTTGACTGACTTAAATTGGGAAGCGCGATCGCTCGATCGAGTAATTAGCGATGAAATTGAACGGTTGAATCAAAATCCAGAATACATCATCGGCGAGGAACCGGGGAATTATTTAGCTCGCGGTAGGTACATAGAATTTATCAAAAACTGGCGGACTTTCTTTCCCCAAGAACAGTTGTTAATTTTGAAAAGCGAAGATTTTTATGCAGGTGCGGCGACAACCGTCAAGCAAGTTTTAGAATTCTTAGATTTGCCGGAATATCAATTGTCTCAATACCAAAATGCTAATCCCGGTTCTTACCAGCCGATCGAGCAATCGGTTCGCGACAGGTTGAGCGATTATTTCCGACCTTACAATCAGGAATTAGAGCAATATTTTGGGAGGCAGTTTGATTGGGAATAAAGTTGAGCTAAAATTAGCTTCTTCGTTACTTACTATGCTAAATAAATAGTTAAATCAGTAAAATAAATTGAACAAATAGGTCAAAATGCCAATCAAGTCCTTCTCAGGCTTGACATTTAAGCGAGTTTGATTGTTAACTATAAATAGTCACTCTTAGTTTGGGGGAGCGAATTATAGTCATCACCACAAAAAAGGTACTAAAGTTCTAACAGAGCTTCTGAATATACAAGGAATTAAAGAATTAAAGCCCAAACCCTACTCCCCACAAAAAAACTTACTCTTTGTGGAACAGGCATCTTGCCTGTTCTGGACAATGCTAAAAGATGCAATTGCGAACACTTTCATCTCGTTTAACTTGCTCTACCACCGCCCTAAAACAGAATACTTAAATCCCCGACTTCTTCAAGAAGCCGGGGATTTAAAACAATAAAACTGCCCCTACAAATTAATGACTACCCGCTCCAGCAGCCCGTTTAAACGCCTCATCAAGCACTTCCGAAAGCGTCGGGTGAGTGTGAACTCGGAATGCTAAAGTATTAACAGAATCGCGCTGGGCGATCGCATTTGCCGCCTCCTGAATCAAATCCGCAGCGTGCAAACCGAAAATGTGAACTCCCAACAACTCCCCAGTATCTTTCCGGTAAATCACCTTAGCCATACCGTCAGTTTCACCCTCCGCAATAGCCTTAGAATTTCCCTTAAAATAACTCTTGACAGAACCGACCTCAAACCCTTCAATTTTTCCTAAGTCTTTGGCCGCAGGTTCAGTCATCCCCACATAGCTAATTTCCGGGTGAGTAAATGCCGCCGCCGGGATACTCAAATAGTCAACTTCACGCGCACGCCCGCAAATATTTTCCACCGCAGCAATTCCCTGAGCAGACGCAGAATGGGCTAACATCATCTTGCCATTAACATCGCCGATCGCCCACAAATTTTGCACCGGTTCTCCCGCCGCCAAAACCTGCATCTTATCGTTAACTGGGATATAACCGCGCATCGTTTCCACGCCAACAGTTTCTAACCCCAAATTCTTGCTCACCGGCACGCGACCAGTTGCTACCAAACAAGCGTCAACTTCCAAAACTTCGACAACTTCCTTAGTTTTGAAATCAGCTAATTCAATAATTACCGGCGAACCAGGAATAATCTTCTTAGCCAACAACCCAACTTTTGTTTCAATATCGCGGGGTGCAATTAACACTCGTTCTGCTAACTTAGCAATATCCGGGTCAAAAGTCGGCATCAATTGGTCTAAAGCTTCAATCATCGTAATTTCGCAGCCCAGGGCCGTGTAAATATCCGAAAACTCCAAACCGATATAGCCGCTACCAATAATTGCAATCCACTTCGGTAGCGATTCCAACCTGACAGCATCATCGCTGGTAAATACAGTTTTGCCATCAATTTCTATCCCAGGGGGGACGAAGGGAACCGAACCGGGAGCGAGAATAATATCCTTGGCGGTAATAGTTTTCTCGCCTTTATCGGTTTCGACGGTAATTTTTTGAGCACTGGCAATTTTGCCCCAACCTTGAATGACATCGACGTTCAAACGTTTGAGGCTGTTAGTCAAGTCGCCGCGAAGTTTGCTAACAATAGTATTAGCGTGATTGGCGATCGCCCCGCGATCGAAATCCACACTCCCCAACTGAATACCCAAAGTCTTCAGGTGGTGGGCATTCCGCAAATCTCGCACCCGCCCGGAAGCCGCCAACAGCGCCTTCGAGGGAATGCAGCCACGGTTGACGCAAGTCCCCCCCATATCGCCCGCTTCGATAATTGCCACTTTCAGCCCGCAGCTAACCGCGTGTATGGCCGCCCCGTGTCCGCCCACGCCAGCGCCGATAATTGCTAAATCGTAATCAAATCCCTGAGTCACCTTAAAATCTCCTAATGCCTTTGAAATCTTAGGACTCAAGCAAAAAACACCGTATTTCCGTCCTTTCGGGGTGGCGCGTTCCCATCGCAACCCTTGAACAGCGGTAATAGTTGCATAAGTCCTGTCTCCTTATTCTCGACTAGACTAGGGTTAATTAGACAACGAAAGAGCCCTAACTGAGATTTTTTCAGGGTCAATGATTTTGAGCTGGGTCTGCACCAAGTCTCAAATCACTCAGTAGGCGGGTGTAGAGTTAAATATAGTTTGAAGGCTGACAAGGCCCGCTGCAGGTTTTATAGCAGGGCGGTTTCATTCTTGGTAGGGGCCGTGCCCCCGTGCCGGCCCTTTTGGCTGAAACCCCCATTCGATGGTTGGTGGCAGGGGTAGGCACGGGGAGTAGGGGTAGCACTACCCCTACAAAAACCTCGTTTTTGGTGAGAATGAAACAGCCCTGGGTTTTATATGGGGCAGCAAGTTCAGCCACAGGCATTCCCATCGCCCGGTTAAATTCTGTCCTCCTGCTTGTTTTAGTCGGTTTTCATGTCTAATATCTGCACGCGCCGGGGCAGACAGACTTTGTTGGCAAATTTTAGACCCTATGGAGTGGCTTATGACGGATGACGACGACCAGAAAGATTTACGCCGGGCCTCGGCTCAATCATTTTTTGAGTCCCTGGATGAATTGTTCGATTCTATAGAATCGAACAGCACGCAAGCTGCACAACCGAAATCTCCACCGCCTCCGGCTAAACCTTCGAGTCAGTCTTCGAGTTTGCCGAAGAAGACTAGACCTGCGAAAATTAATTTGTCGGATTTTGAAGATGCGATCGCCGATTTGGAACAGTTTATCCAGAAAAAACACTCCAAACGCCCGGAATCCAATCAATAGTGCGATGACACATTTTCAAGTAATGACTGTTGACTGTTGACAAGCGAATTTCAAAGGTGGTACCCGCCACGTGATTGATCCGTGGAATCAATCCAAAATCTAAAATCTAAAATCCTCAAGAAAGAGCATTTATCTCGCGCAAGTCAATCTAAAATCTAAAATCTAAAATCTAAAATCGATTGACTGTTGACTGTTGACAAGCGAAAAATTTTAGATTAATGTTCACGCTCCCAGATGAATCTGTGGAGTCAATTTTTAATGTCAAATTCGGCAGCATAGGAATAATTCATCTCTCTGCTCTCTGACTCTGTGTTCTCTGTGTCCTCTGCGGTTTAATCATTCCAAAGCAACCAGAATTGATATCAATCTAAAATCTAAAATCTCAAATCTAATAGCAGAGGAATCATTCCTCTCTCTGTTCTCTGACTCTGTGATCTCTGTGTCCTCTGCGGTTTAATCATTCCACAGCAACCAGAATTGATATCAATTCCAAATCTAAAATCGACTGGCTGTTAACGGTGCTTTCGGCTTAACCTGCTTAGGTTGCACCTACAAAACATTCACATTTGCTTGAGGATTGCTTTACAAGAATCAAGCCAGATAAATCATCTCAATTTACTATTAATAGCCTTGTTTTTAGGCTTTGAGTGCTGCGGTAATTGCCTCGATCGCACTTCGATCGCCCGATCGCCGATCGCACTCACAGGCAACTCCCATTCATCAATATCAAGATCATTGCGGAACTTCACCGGAATATCAGCACCGTTAATAATCGCTCCCAACAGCCGCGGCCCGGATTTATGCGACTCCTCATCCTCAGATTCCAGCAACTGATCTGCAGCCTCAGACAACATACTAGACAAAGTGTAACCAGGCCGCGCCACCAAAATCATACCGTCCGTGTACGGTTCCAGCGTCAGCGCGTCGTTGCACTCGCTCAACGCCGGAGAATCCACAACCACAAAATCAAAGCGGTTGCGAACATCCTCAAACAACCTCCGCATTTCGCTGGATTCGAGTACGGCCGAGGCCTGTCGCAAAAAGCCGGGACTCGGCACGACGTATAGGTTCTCTACCTCTGGAACCAAAAGGACGCACTCGCTAATATTGCCGTAATAGTGCAAAGGTTCCACCGTCGCCAAAGGATCAGCGGCGATTTTCAAAGATTCAACGTTAGAAGGCGATCGCAAATCTGCTTCAATTAGCAAAGTCCGTTTACCCGATCGAGCCGATGCAATTGCCAAATTGTAAGCACTAAAACTTTTCCCCTCCAAAGGCGCCGCCGAAGTCAGCAACACCACCTTCACCGGTTTGTTCCCGATCCGGCGCAAATTAGTACGCAACCGCTCGTAAAATTCCAAATAGGGAGAATTTGCCTCCAAGGCGAGCGGCATTATTTCATCGCCGTAGGAATCAAACACCGTCACTTCAGGCAAAACTCCCAGTATTGGCACCTCTTTTTCCACCAAAGCCGCCCGCACTTCTTCCCAACTGTAAAACTTGCCGTTGAGCATCCCCAACAAAAATATCAATCCCCCGCCCAGCAGCAATCCCACAAAGCCGCCCACCGCCAGCATCACGGGCAAACCTCTCTTGTTTGACTCAACGTCATCAGTTTGCGGCAATTGGGCGATTCTCAAACTCCCCGTTGTCTCAGCTACCGCCGCCTCAGCATCTACCAAAGCCGACTGCATCTTGTCGTAGAGAGCTTTTTTGAACGCGACTTGCTGGGCTAACCGCGCTTGTTCTAACTGCTTGTTGGGGATTGTCGCGTGTTCCCGACGCAATTCTTGTTCAGTTTTCTCGATTCCTTGGAGTTGCTGTTGCACCGTATCCCGCTGCGTTTGCAAAGCAATCAAAGTTTGAGCTAACTGCTGTCTGGCCGGATCTAAAGAAGAGTCTACCCGAATTCGATCGGCACTTCTGAGCGGAGCCGCCACCCCGTTACCGCCTAGTACCTCAGACTGCCGCTGCTGCAACTGCTGCTCAAAAGCAAGTTTTTGTTTAAGCAATTCCACAATTTTCGGGTGTTCCTCCTGCAAGTCGCTGCGGAGAATTTTGAGCTGAGATTCGATCGAAAACAATTGCACTCGCAGTTGGGCAATAATTGGATCGGCAGAGAGTGCTTGAGCGACGTAAGCTTGCTCCACATTCAATCCCAAGCGATCCTGCAAACTGTTAATTTGAGCTTCAATTCCTCCCAACTGCACGCGAAGTTGCCGCTGCTGCTGTTGGCTGCTGGTAATCGCTTGCGGCAGTGCACCGCTCTGAGCTGCTAAAATTGAAGTTCCTTCTCGTTTTTCGTAGGCTTCAAGTTTTGCTTCCGTCTCTCTGAGTTCCTGAGTTACTGTCGGCAAACGCTTGTTAATTTGGTTGATCGTCTCACGAAGTCTAGAAGTATTAAGAGTTTCGCTGCGAGCCACCATTTCGAGCATCAGGGTCTCTACTACCTTTACTGCTTTTTGGCGATCGGCATTTTTATACAATACTTGAATCAAAGCGCTGGGGTCATTATTCTTACTTGGCATCTTTATCTGCACATCTTTTTCCAGCTTTTTAGCCAAAGCTTGTATTTTTTCTTTCGCTTCTTCTTTGTTTAATTTTTCTTCGGGTTTGATGAGTTTTTCGGCTGCTGGTTCAACCACCCTTGTATCCAGTAGCATATCTTTAGTTATTTCTTGTCCTTCCTGTTGAATTTTAGTAGTAGTCGATGAAAAAATCACGCTCGGCCTGTCGTAGGCCAGCGTACCTATTGCAACGTAAACTGGCGCCGGCTTTGGCTGCACGGCCACTACTCCCGACACGCCAACAGTCACCGCGAGAGTAGCCAGTCCCACCCACTTGTATTGGTCGAAAGCAATTAAATAACGTTTAACAACTGATAAAGTCATGACGATTTTAGATTTTAGATTTTAGATTTTAGATTGCTAAGTGTTAACGATAACTAATGATTGCGGACTAATTCTACAAATCCCCCAAAAACCTTAGAACTTTCGGTCGGTGATTAAAACCCATATCGCCTAAGTCATTCTCCATCTTAAATCTAAAATCTAAAATCTAAAATCTAAAATGGTATGACTACCTATCATTACGTGACGGGCCGAACAAATCTGTTACCCCATTTCTCAACTGCTCAAAGAACAGAATAAATCCCAAAGTATCGCGGAATGGTCGAGTAAAAGTATTGATTACATAACCAATGCGCTCTACCAAATTCCTACCAATCACAATCACATCATTATCTTCGAGCATCGGGTTCTGAGAAACATTGCCCTCCAAAGCAGCTTTAGCATCTATCGAACGGTTGATTGCTCTACCTTGCTTTTCGTCGAACCGAATCAGGGCTATTTTTCGCAAGTCAGCAAGATTAACAGGCAAGTTGTTGAGAGCATCCAAAAACCGACTGCCATTTTCAACATAGAACGAGGTCAAACCACCACTAGCGTAACTCAAAACTCGAACGTAGATCCTGGGCTTAATCAGAGTAGACCGCGAAACCAGAGCTTTATCGTAGTCTAGGTTTTTGGTACTAGCGTCCAATTCCGGGATGACAATCACATCTCCCGATGCCAAAGGAAAATCGAACAAATCGTTACCGTTTGCTAGGGGAGTGTAGAGGTCGATTGGTTCCTCCACCGAGGAGCCGTCCATCAGCGTCCGCCGCACTCGCACCTCCCGCAAATCGGCTTTTCCCGTGACTCCCCCCGCAGTCACCAAAGCAGCCGAAATTCGACCAGAACCCGCCGGAAGCGTGTAAAAACCCGGTTTGCTGACTTCTCCGGTGACAGTGATTTGGACGGGGACAGCAGCAGCAGCGAGGCTGTACCTGGACGCTAAATCTTGATCGGATTTGCGATCGGGCGTAACCTGTTTATACGGTACAACGATCGCATCTCCATCTTCCAAACGCAACTCCGGCGGAGCAATACCAGTTTGCAACGGTGTCAAAATATCAACAACTTGCTCCGCCACAGCACCGGACGGCAGAGTCCGCCGCACCCGCACCGCCCGCAGTTCCGCCGTAGGATTAGTCCCAGCAGCCGCCGCCAAAGCCGCAGGAAGCTGGGGGGTTTGCAGCGGATAAAAACCCGGTCTCGCCACCTCCCCCGTCACCGTCACCACTACGGGGCGCTGAACCAGCAAAGCAGCCGAGACTTGAGGATTTTTGATAAATTGGCCAAAACGCTCCCGGAGGCGCTGCTGTGATTCTTCGACAGTAAGGCCGCGCACATTTACTGTTCCGATTAGCGGCAGTACAATTACCCCTTCAGGGCTGATTGCACCCGTAAAACCTAGCTCTGGGAAGCGCTGAACTTGAACAGAAATCTGGTCTCCCGGCCCCAGGCGGTAGGGCCGATTCCGAAAAGCTGGGTTAATATCCCGGTTGAAATTGGCAGGCGGCGGTGGCGGTACAGGCGGTGGCGGTGGCGCCACGAGTCGCTCGTCTCTGGGAACAACAGATTGAGCTAAAGCCGTTTGCGAAAAATTTTTGCTATTAAAACCCCAGAATACAGCAGCAAAAGATAGAGTCCAAGCAGTTGAATGCAGGCCTGCCAAGTAAAAAGCGAGGCGATTTTTAATAGTGGATTTTTGCCGCATTTTCAGAGGATTTAAAAAAGTAATATTTTGAATAATGACCTGATTTGTAAGTTTCATCTAAATATAGCGACTAGAAAAAACAATAAGATATTTTAGGGGCGAGTTGAATCCGCCGGATATTTACTAAAAAACAGTTGATTTTGGCAAAACTCGCCCACGCGCTAGACTGATTTATTTGCACCTACCTGCTTACTGAAACCGAAAAGTTTCTGTAATTAATTTAGCCTGGACACTTTCGGCAAGAGATTCCAGCAATGGTTGAGCTATCTTAATCTCGCCCTGCGGTTGAATGGGAAGGATGATACTGACAGCAACCCAAGAGGCGCGGCGGTTCGAGAGTCTAGCCATGCTGTCTTCCCAAAACCAGCGACTGGTTGCTGGAGAACCCCCGTTAGGCCAAGCGTACCACTGCACGACAGCAAAAGTTTGTTGGGGAGTCCAGCTTCGGAAAAACCTCGCCTCGACAGTAGGCGGTGGCTGGCCGGGTATTGGTGCTAATTTAACTGTAAACCTCAAAGTGCGATGAGAATCGGTTTGCCATCGGTGAAATCCATCGATATCTAGCCATTCTACTTGGGGCTGGTTTTTGGGGTAATTTTGAGGCAACAGCAATAAAATGGCAATTGTTTTATCCTTTTTAATTTCTTGAACTAACCATCTGTGAGTGCCAATTTGAACGTTATTCTGAACGGCTATAACCTGCCACCCAGGAATTTTTATCCCGTTTTGGCGCACACTTCTTAATTGCTTGAGGTTGGCAAGGGTTGGCGGGTTTGTCCAAGGCCACCTTCCCGTCGCGTAGCCTGGAATTGCTACTGCTCCAACTAATACCAGCAAAAACACCAGTACCATAATTTTAGATAATTGATACCGCCGCAGGAGTTTCTGTGCTGAAATCATCTGTTTCATTAATTGCCAGACTGACTTGGGAAATACTTTTCCATCCCGTTGAGGAGAAGTACCAATAACCCTAGTATACAAGCAGAATACAAATCTCCGCCCCATCCGGCGTGTAGCCAATTAAAAAGCGTCTCTCTGTCGGTTCCGTGAAAGTAAGTTAGCAAAGTATTGCGAAAAATGTTGGAAGTGATGCTAATAATGGATGTAATCACTAAAAACAAAAGACTTTTTTTGCCCGAGTTCCAAACTCCCGTCCAATCCAGCAGAATTAAGCTAACGTAAAGACTGGTAAACAGCATTTTTAAGCCTGCACAGTGTGGAGCAACTTCTACAATGCGATCGTTTACGTACAGATAAATTTCTTCCACTCTCACGTTGATACCAACCTTAATTAATATCCAGCCTGATGTTTCAGCAATGAATTGCTGTAAGGGCAAGGCGTAGGGTTCTATGAGGTAAGGAATGTGGTTTGGCGAGGCCAGAAATACGAATAAAAGTGGCATCGCCTGCAATTGTAAGCCGGGAATTCCTTTTAAAGATAAGCAAATGCTGGCCAGCATTATGGGGAGGGATAAATTTACTAAATCGCTCAAGCGACTCAGATAAAAAAGCGTGGCTAGTACCAGCAAAAAGCCTCCCAAAGGATGCGGTGAGTTGGGCAAGCTGCGCCAGCACTTTCGGTTCATCCAAGCAATATAAGCTGCGTAGGGCAAACCAATTAGTCCGTGGCTGAAATATTCGTGTTCGAGGCTGATACTTTTGTTCAACCAGCCGTCGTACCAGTGTACTAGCAGGGGGGCGTACAGCAGCACTAGGAGCACCGTGATACCTTCCGCCAGGAGGTATCGCTTGAAAACAATGCGAATTTTGCGCTGGATGTGCATGGTTTGAGAAGTTTTAAGATTGCCGCGCTGGATTCGCAACGCTTTGGGGTTTTAAAGTGTGAGTTAAAGATTTGTTAATTCCCGACATCAGGCATCAATATCAATAAAGGACTCTCGCGCAGGGTGGGGGCGGGTTTATTTAACCTGTCTGCACCCTTTAAAGCTATTGGTGAACCCGCCCCTACGGGTTTTTGATATGGGTGCCTGATGTGAGTTAATTCGGAACTTAAATGCTTTTATAACTGCACTCTACTGCTGGAAACAGGTTCCGCATAACTTTTATGAACAATTAGCAATTCAATGATAGTACGATCGCCCGAACAACTTGCTCGATCTGAGTATTGCTCAATCCGGGATACATTGGCAATGATAAAATTTGTTGGCACAGGGTTTCTGCGTGGGGGAAGTCGCCCCGATTACCTAAGTTTTGGTAGGCGGGTTGCAGGTGGCAAGGTACGGGATAGTGTATGCCTGTTTGAATGCCGTGTTGGGCGAGTTTTTCCTGAAGGGTGTTGCGGTCGATCGAGCTTTCCTCAGTAATTTTGATAACATATAGGTGATAAATGTGACCGCTGCTGCTGTGGTTGGCGATGGGTACAATGCCTTTGCGTTTCAGGGGTTCTAATAGACTATTGTAGTATTGGGCGGCGGCGGTGCGATCGCGATTCCATTTTTCTAAGTAAGGCAATTTAACATTGAGCACGGCGGCTTGCAAATTGTCGAGGCGGCTGTTGCTGCCGATTTCGGTGTGCAAATATTTGCTGGGTGCTCCGTAATTGCGGAGAGTTCGCATTTTTTCTGCGAGCTCTGCATCGTTAGTAATTAACATCCCGCCGTCGCCAAAAGAACCAAGGTTTTTGCTGGGATAAAAGCTGAATGCTGCTGCTTTGCCAATGGCACCCGCGCGGTATCCTTCTCTGGAAGCTAGATGCGCTTGGGCGGCATCTTCAAATATGATTAAATCGTGGCGCTTCGCAAAATCTAAAAGCTGCCGGGGCGATACCATTTGACCGTAAAGGTGTACCGGGATAATTGCTTTAGTTTTCGAGGTAACTGCTGTTTCGGCTGCTGTGAGGTCAATCAGGGCGGTTTCCGGGTCACAATCTACAAGAATAGGTATAGCTTTGGCTTCGAGGACGGCGATCACGGTGGCGATAAAAGTGTTAGCGGGTATGATAATTTCGTCGCCCGGATTAATGCCACAAGCTTGGAGTCCCAGAGCGATCGCATCTGTTCCACAAGCCACTCCTACGCCGTATTTTACTCCTGAAGCTGCTGCAAATGCTGTTTCAAATTCTGCGAGTGCATGGCCTAAAATAAAGTCTCCTTGCTCGATAATTTTTCTAATAGCTTCTGCTATTTGGGATTGGATTGGCTGGTGTTGCAGGGAGAGATTTACAAACGGAACTTTTGGCGGGCGACTACTCATACATCAGAGGAATACGAATTATTTATATTAACATTTAAGTGCGGATATTTTTTATTTTTTTAACCGCAGAGGGCGCAGAGAGCACAGAGGAAGAGAGGAGAAAGCCTCGCGCACTTTTCTGGAGCTTTCAATTAAATCAAGGTTTTTCTGTAATATAGAATCAGATATTTTTCCCGCAATCAAACTCATGGAATACAAAAAACTAGGCGACAGCGATTTATCAGTATCTGAAATCTGTTTGGGTACGATGACTTATGGCCAGCAGAACACCGTTGCAGAAGCGGCCCAACAGCTCGATTTTGCGATCGCCAAAGGCATCAACTTTATCGATACGGCAGAAATGTATCCCGTCCCTGGAAAACCGGAAACTCAGGGCAAAACAGAGGAATATATCGGGGAATGGTTGGCGAAACAGCAGCGGGATAAAGTCATTATAGCGACTAAAGTAGCGGGCAGAAGCACTCGATTAAAGTGGATTAGGGAAGGGAAAAACCAGATCGATCGCCCAAATGTCGAAAAAGCCCTGAATGACAGCCTGAAGCGCTTGCAAACTGACTATATCGACCTCTATCAGATCCACTGGCCCGATCGCTACGTGCCCTTATTTGGTGCCCCGGATTATGATATCGCCCAAGAACACGAAACTGTACCGATTTTGGAACAGTTAGAGGTATTTGCTGACTTAATTAAAGCTGGCAAAATCCGCTATTTGGGTTTGAGTAACGAGACTCCTTGGGGAGTTTGCGAGTTCTGCACCTTGGCGGAAAAACACGGTTTGCCGAAAGTTGTTTCGATTCAGAATGCTTTCAGTTTGAGCAATCGCACATTTCACCTAAATTTAGCAGAAACTTGCCGTTTTAAGAATGTGGGATTGATGGCTTACAGTCCTTTGGGATTTGGGCTGTTAACGGGTAAATACTTGAATGGAATTCCCGAAAATTCAAGGTTGGCTTTATTCGCGGGATTTGGTCAGCGTTACGATAAAACTAATCTGAATGATGCGGTGAAAGCGTATGTTGAGATTGCGGGGAAACATGGGATAAGTCCGGCGCAGATGGCTTTGGCGTATGTGCGATCGCGCTGGTTTGTCACGAGCACTATTATCGGTGCAACCAGTCTCGAACAGTTGGAGGAAAATATCGGTAGTTTGGAGGTGAATTTGGATCGGGAGATTGTAGCGGAAATCGATGCGGTGCACGCTAAGTATCCGAACCCGACACCGTAAGATATCTCGGCGGTTGAAACCGCTTCTACACACACAAAGTCCGCCTGCGCGGACTAAGAGATAGAGGGGAAATTTAACCCGAATTTGGTATTAGTAGGTTGGGTTGAGGTCACGAAACGAAACCCAACTTATTAAGTTTTTATATGGTTTAGGATGAGCAGCGATGAATAGCCATCAAAAATTTACTTTTCAATTAGGAGAACGTTTTTTAGAAAACTACGCAGATCCTCCTGAAGATCCATTGGGAGAGCTTTCTCATTTTGAAATGGGATGGCGATGTTTCTGTTTTGAATACAACCATAAAGTTTTCATAGAAATAGGTGATGCTCAAAAAGAGGTATTTTTAGATCCAGATATCTGTATGATGATTGACAATTACTTTCCCAAGGAAATTGCGAAGCTATCGCAAGGTAAACCAATAGAAATAGACTTTGGTGAGAGTTGGTTCACTATTATGTTGGTACCGATCGACAATAAGATTAACTGCACTTGGATCGAGTTTGGGACTTCGTGCTGGGAAAAGCAGTTTGAGTGCGATCGCATTCACGTATTAGATGTGCTGAGAGGTTTTCTTCAGGAAGTGATGCAGCTAGCTGTAGATAAGGGTTACATCACGTTGGAAGAGAAGGAGGAGTTTATTAGTGGTTTTGAGGTCGATTATTGTAGTCAACTTGCTGAAGTTACATCACGCTGGAAGAGAAGGAGGAGTTTATTAGTCCGGTTTTTGCTAGCAGTACGGATGCTGCGGTATTGAGCAAGTAGTTTGTTTTGGTGCTGTTTTGGGCGATCGACCTTTTTGTGGTTAATGAATATTTTAACCTTGTTTAACATCCCTTCCCAGCGCTGGGAATAGGCGATCGCACTTTTTGTTGTCAATGAATATTTTAACCGCAGATGATGTACGGGTGTCCCGCCCGTACCACGGTTTAGCTTGTTTGCATTTTACTCTTCTTCTGAGTCCTCAACTTTAGACTCTTTGGCTTTCTGTCGAATCTGCTTGAGTTCTTCTTTTGGCTTCCAGTTGCTTTTGGGAGTTAGTCTGTACACGTCAGTACGTCCCCTACGCTGTTCTTTCAGTATTAAACCCGCATCACACAGAGTTTTTAGGGCATATTGGGCTTTTCTGACGCTCATATGACAGATTTCTGCTGTTTTCTTCAGTTTAGCAAAACACTCACCGTGGAGTTTTCCTCCTGTCCTGCGAACAACATGGGCATAGAGCCGGAACTCGTAGGGGTCTAGACCATACTCGTCCAGGTCTGAATGAACAAGCGGCAGGGGTGAGTCATTTTTGGGATTCTTATCCGTAGGCTGAGCGAGCTGTTTAAGCAAGTCATAGTCCAACGACATCTTCTCTGTTGGCGACTCCTCCCAGTCTTCCCCGTCATCTTGGTGATTTTTCTCGATCGACATATGTTTTATGTGCATGACTTTAATGTGCATCAAGTGCATATGCTAACATATGCACTTGATGTCTAGCTAATATGCACTTGATGCGTAAGTCAGGTTATATATTTAATGATTATTTTTTAAATATTTAACAGGTATTTACTTGACAAGGTATTACACTTCCGGTCGTGCATTTATTTTTGCGAGAGACTGCTGCACATAATCTTGCCAATTCAGATCAAAGGTGTTACAGTTTTAAAATAGAAAACAAAACGTCCTCAGACTGGCAGGTCGTGAGGACGCTCTAATTTTCTATTTTTCGTAATATCGAATCCTAGAGTGGCTGCGCTCGTATGCATCAGGCCACTAAAGATTCTGCTGTTTTTTACAGACTTATAACAATGATACCACACAATGACCCGCGCTCGCTACTCGAAAAGCTGCTCGATCATCCTCATGGTTGGGAGATAGCCCGTATGGTTTATGGGTCATACCCAAATCGTCAAGAGCTTATACTCTCGGACATTCAGCGCGGTATGCAAAAACTCAAAGACAGAGTGACTACCTTAGAACGCTTACACTCTGAAGATGAGGATCGGAAAGATAAAAACCGTGGATGGGAATACGAGTCAGATTCCTGGGATAACAATGGTTCATCAAAAGCGGACTCCTTGGAACGCGAATATTCATCCGAAGAACTAGGAAGCTGGTAAAAAGTACGATCGCCCTTTCCATCGAAAAAATAGGACAATGGTAAAGGGCGATCGCACTTCACCCTAGAATCTTTCTCAACTAAACCCATGAGTACAATTCGCTTACAACTAGCTGAATACTTGAAATGTCGAGGTTTCACCCCCGAAAACTTAGTCGAAGCTGTGGGCGAAACACTCAATCCTGAAACCGTATACCAACTGATCGAAAAAGCAGAAAACCTCAACCATCTAGACTTATCCGTCTTAGCCGCCATTATAGATGGCTTGAGCAAACTCAATGGTTTTCCAGTTGGCATCGCAGAAGTGCTAATATTTTTTCCTGACATTTCCGAGGAAGCATTGGCAAAATCGCCTTGGCGTCAACTTTACCTCGTCGATAATGAAATTCCTCCCTATGATTGGGGAGATGTAGACCCCATGAAACTTGGTCAACCCGTGCGGTATATACCGGGACTTGGAATGGTAATTCTGGACAATGAAATTGCAACGAATAGCAAAGAAGATATCCAGCAATTTACTAGAATTACCTCCGATTCACAATTCATGGCGGGAAAACCTTGCATTCGCAACTTACCCATACCAGTTGAAACTATCATCTCAATGATGGCGTCTCACTATTCGACAGCAGAAATACGCCAAACTTATCCAGAACTTGAAGAAGAAGACTTTAAAGAAGTTCTAGCCTATGCTGCGTGGCGGATTCAAGAAACAAACCCGATCGACCTTGGCAATAAAAAGGTAGAGAAAATTTGTGAGTCAGCTACCTAATACGATCGCACTTTTTGCTGTTTTTCCTGCAAAAACTCCGCAAAATCGCAGACTTCAGCCACTAACTCGTCAGGTAAATTATTTAAAACCGACAGTAAATGCTCTCGAATCCCCATCATTTCGTCGGCAGATTTTACTAATTGCAACTGATGCGGATAAACTGTTTCAACACCAATCGTTTCCATAAATGCGCCCGGTTCATCCTGAGCGGCAGGCACAAAATCCCCGCCAACTTCCGCTTTAACCCATCCGCCAAATAATTCTACTAAATAAGCTTCACCGTTCTTGAAAACCTCAACAATTGTCCCTGCTGTTTGTGGCGGTGCAATCTCGCCATCAGCGAGGGCGACTGCTTCGGTTAAAGTCACTGCATCCAATAACTGAAATTTGCTCATTGCTGTCTCCCAAAGCGTTGAGGAAATGCGGTAACAAATCTAGCAATATCTTCACCAGATAAAACAATCCAGCCTGTACGTATTTGCCAAGATACCCCCGATCGCCCTGTAACTAAAATAATAGCTTGGTAGCGTTCTCCATAGTCATTCTGTCCGGCTGGCTGTAACAATTCTAGCGAGATTTGGGCTATAATTGCGTCTCGAATCGCCTCCGGCGACTCAAACCCCATCACCTCCCGCCAGAATTTCTGCTTATCTCCGCCTACTCCTGCTTCCGTGCCACTGCTAAAGAGATATTGCGCCTTAGCAATGGGAAACTCTAAACGAGTGGGTGCATTCATAGCATTGAGGTTGAGAGTTGATAGTGGAGACTAGCTTTAATATCCTCTGCTTCCAAATAAGGATAAGCTGCCAAAATTTCCTCTACACTCATCCCATTTGCTACTAAACTCACTACCAAAGAAACAGTAATTCGCATTCCTCGAATGCAAGCTCTTCCTCCCATAATTTTTGGATCGAAGGTAATGCGATCGAACATCATATCCTCCCACTCTTCCTTAATGTCCCAATAGCTTATCCCGCAAATGCTTAATCCGATCGCGCAATTTACCCGCCTCCTCAAACTCCAACTTCTTCGCCGCCGCCTTCATCTGCGCTTCCAACCGCCCGATTAACTGAGGAATCTCATCCAAAGATAACTCGTTTACCTGTTCGTAAACCTCCTCCAACTGCTGAGAATTCAGCTTGCGCGACACATCCAAAAATGCCAAAATCGCATTACTCGATCGCTTTTTCGCGATCGGCTGCGGCGTAATCCCGTGCATCTTATTGTACGCTAGCTGAATCCCCCGGCGTCGATCCGTTTCGTCGATCGCCTTAACCATACTATCCGTCAAATTATCCGCGTACAAAATCGCCTGTCCCTGAATGTGCCGCGCCGCCCTTCCAATCGTTTGAATCAACGAACGTCCCGATCGCAAAAACCCCTCTTTATCCGCATCCAAAATTACCACCAGCGACACTTCCGGCAAATCCAAACCTTCTCGCAGCAAGTTAACGCCAATCAATACATCAAACTTACCATCCTGCAAATCTTGGATAATTTCGATGCGTTGAATCGACTGGATTTCCGAGTGCAAATACCGAACTCTAATCGTCCTTTCCTGCAAATATTCGGTTAAATCTTCCGCCATCCGCTTCGTTAAAGTCGTCACCAAAACTCGCTCATCCCGACTTACTCTCTCCTTGATTTCCCCCAACAAATCATCAATTTGTCCTTCCGTCGGGCGCACGAAAATTGTCGGATCTATTACTCCGGTAGGGCGAATTACTTGCTCTGCAACTCTGCCTTCAGATATTTCCATTTCCCAATCCCCAGGCGTAGCAGAAACAAAGATGCACTGATTCTCTTTTGCCCAGAATTCCTCTGCTTTTAAAGGGCGGTTATCAGCCGCGCTGGGCAAGCGAAAACCATGTTCAATCAATACTTTTTTGCGCGCTTGGTCGCCGTTGTACATTCCCCGAATTTGCGGCACGGTGACGTGAGATTCATCTATCACCAACATCCAATCTTTCGGGAAATAATCAATCAAACATTCTGGCGGTTCCCCGGCATTTCTCCCGGCTAAATGCCGCGAATAATTCTCAACTCCGTTGCAGTATCCTACCTCGCGCAGCATTTCCAAATCGTAGCGAGTCCGCTGTTCCAACCGCTGAGCTTCTAATAGTTTACCCTGTTTTTCAAATTCTGCCAATCGGTCTTCTAATTCGAGTTCTATTCCTTGGCAAGCAGCCTCTAATTTATCTTCTGCCGTGACAAAGTGGCGCGCTGGATAGATATTTAAAGCCGTTGAACTTTGCAGAATTTTACCTGTTACGGGGTCAACGTAGCGAATGGCATCGATTTCGTCGCCGAAGAATTCAACGCGAATAATTCTATCTTCGTAAGCGGGGCCGATTTCCAAAACATCGCCTTTGACGCGAAATTTGCCTCTGCCTAAATCTATGTCGTTGCGGCTGTATTGGACGTTGACTAAATCTCGCAAAACTTGCCGCTGGTTTACTTCCATTCCTACTCGCAAAGGAATAGCAGCTTTCAGGTATTCTGCGGGCATTCCCAAACCGTAGATGCAGCTAATTGAAGCAACTACAATTACGTCGCGGCGTTCAAAGAGCGATCGCGTGGCTGAGTGCCGCAACATATCGATCTCGTCATTAATTGCTGCCGTCTTCTCAATGAAAGTATCGGTGACGGCGATGTATGCTTCAGGTTGGTAGTAGTCGTAATAACTGACAAAGTATTCGACTGCATTGTTCGGGAAAAAATTTCGCAGTTCGTTGCACAGTTGAGCTGCCAGGGTTTTGTTGTGTGCTAGGACTAAGGTGGGTCTGCCGACTTTTTCAATCACCGAGGCAATGGAGAAGGTTTTGCCCGTACCTGTGGCACCGAGTAAGGTTTGAAATCGATCGCCCGCTTCGATGCCTTTGACGAGTTGGGCGATCGCTAGCGGTTGGTCGCCTGTGGGCTGGAAGGGCGCTTGCAATTGAAAAGATGCTGCCGCAGTTACCATAGGAAAATGTAGCTATTACCCATAAATCTTAACAAAAATGCAGATATTCTGCAATTTCTCTAAGAAAATAGTTAGACTTTTTGACACTCCCCAGCTATCAAGGCGAGGGGATTCTTTGTTCACAGACTCAACTTGCTTGCGACTGGATTTCTCCAGCCAAAGTAGAGGTCGAATCTCCCAAAGCGTTCGGGTCTTTGACCCAAGTTCCGGTATGCCCTACCGTACTCAAGGCTAATTTCAGAATGTTAATCGCGGCGTTCCAATCCCTATCCATAACAAATCCACATTCACAAACGTGGGTTCTTACTGATAGGGATTTTTTGACGATTGCACCGCAGTTAGAACATTTTTGCGAAGTATAAGCAGGATTGACAGCAACCGTTACCCTGCCAAACTTTACGCCAAAATATTCCAACCACTTCCTGAATTGATACCAACCAGCATCGTTAATCGATTTAGCCAGACAGTGATTCTTTGCAAGATTCTTAATCCTCAAATCTTCGTAGGCGACCAAATCGTTAGATTGGATTACGTAACGCGCCAGTCTCTTAGCGTGTTCTTCACGTTGCCTACTTATTTTGAGGTGTGCTCGCCCTAATCGATTAATTGCTTTCTTTCGGTTGGCAGAGCCTTTCTTTGTGCGAGAGACACGTCGCTGTCGAAACTTCAACCGTTTCTCGCTTGTTCGGTAAAACTTGGGATTTGGTTCAGTATGACCGTCGGAGTCTGTATAAAACTCTTTCAAGCCCACGTCCAATCCAACTGTTTTACCTGCTGGCGTTGTATCTACATTGTGATCAGCACTGATTGCAAACTGAACGTAGTAGCCGTCAGCGCGACATATTAAGCGAAGTCGCTTGATCTGATCGATTTGGTAGAAGTTAAGATCCCACGTCCCTTTTAGTTTGAGCTTGCCAATTCCCTTTTTGTCAGTGAATGTTATTTGCTTCCGAGTTTCTGAAAGTTTCCAGCCACTGACTTTGTACTCAACATACCGACTGTTTTTCTTGAAAGTCGGATAGCATTTCTTTCCGGGAACGGCTTTCTTGCAGTTGTCGTAGAACCGAGCAATCGCAGAATAAGCTCTTTCCACAGAAGCTTGGCAAGCACTAGAATTCAAATCTTTGACAAAGGCAAACTCTTCTCTGAGCGCAGTGCTGTGCCGATACAAGTCTTTTTGCCCTACTCCTCGGTTGTCGATCCAAAATCGGATGCACTTGTTCCGAACGAATTGAGCAGTTCTGATTGCCTCGTCTATTGCTGCGTACTGATTTGGTTTGCCTTTAGCCTTGAATTCTAAAACGAACATCTTACGTGAGAACTCGCTACGTTAAAAGTCTAACACAAAGCCGTCCTATAAGGACGGGGCTTTAAACCCAAGTTTTTGGTAATATTATTTTAATCATCGGCCCAAATAGAAAGCAGAAAGCCCACAAAAGCAGTTGTCCGAACCCAGCAATCAACAGTAATAAGCGAGGAAAAGAATTATGGATACGAGGAGCACAGGTACAGGCAAAGGCAAAGCACTCGCCCGCCGTGGCAAAGGAGGTTCCAAAAGCCAACCGACAGAACCCACGGATGCCAAAGCAACAGGAATTCAACTTTATCGGCCGCAACTCATGCATGACAATCGCCCCGTCGGCCCAGACGATTTTACCATCAGCGAGACCGTCTCGATTTCGGGGAACCGCCCGATCGGCATTAGCACCCTGCACCTCAGCGAAACCTACGGCATTGTAGGCAATCGCCCGGTCGAATCCAGCGACTTTGAAGTGGTTGCTACACTAGGCAATCGCCCGATCGGTTCCAGCGCCATGCAAGTCAGCGAAATGTTCAGTATGTCCGGTGCCCGCCCTATTGCAATCAGCACTCTTCACATTGATGAAGTTTACTCGACAATGGGAGGAAATCGGCCAATTGCCTCAAACGAAATTGACGATAGCTCGACATTAATGGGCTTTTTAGATTAATTAGTCAGTTGACAGTTGACTGTTGTCAGTTGACTGTTGACTGTGGTTATTTCTTATTTGTTACCTGCTACTAATAAGCAATAACCATAGCACTTCTGGGTTTAATGAGGTACGTCTGGTAATTGGTAATTGATAGGGATGTATAGCGGTTTTCTCTTGAAGTGAAATGCTAATCTGTAGGGTGCGTCGCCCTCAGATGAGAAATGAAACTTGCAGATTTTTCCGGGCGATGCACCTTACCCTTATCAATAGCGGATCTAACAATTTGTTGCGTCCAAGACTGTAATAACCACTGACAAAAGTCAACAGTCAACAGTCAACAGTCAACAGCCAACTAATTACTTCTCGATACCCTGATATTTGCTCAATAAAGCAGCAAAGCGCTTGTAATCCACAGGCTTCCTCACATACTCCGCCGCTCCCAATTCCAAACCCTGATTTTGGTCGTCCAAAAAAGTTATCATAATCACTGGAATATCAACCAAATCTCGATCGGCTTTCAGCGCAGACAGCACCGCCCAGCCGTCCATACTTGGCATCATCACGTCCAGAATAATCGCGTCGGGCAGCAACTCCTTCGCCAACAGCAGCCCCCCTTGACCGCTAGCCGACGATCGCACCCGAAATCCCTGTTTCGACAAGCAGCGAGTCATCAAATCCCGCGCATCTGGATCGTCGTCAATCACCAGCACAGTAGCAGCATCGGGCAAATCCAGCGGCTGCGATCGCACTGCTTTTTGCTTCGCTTCAGTCGTCGCTACACTCGTTTCTAACTCCTCGCAAGACTTCGGCTGCATTTCTTCAATTTCTCGATCGTCCTGCGCTTCTTTTGGGTTTTTAACCGCAATCGGCAACTGGATCGTAAAACTAGAACCGCAGCCAAACTCGCTCTCAACGGTAATGTCTCCGCCCATCATCTGGCAAAACTTCCGGCTAATTGTCAGCCCCAAACCGGTGCCGCCGTATTTGCGGGTAGTAGAATCGTCCGCTTGAGCGAAAGCTCCGAACAGCCTCGACACCTGATCCTCAGTCATGCCGATGCCACTATCGGTGACTTGAAACACGATCGACGGCTGTTGACACCGAGAAGGATCTGCCGAGAGTTCTTCGGAATTGCCGATCGGCAAAACCTCCCCTTCTTCCTTCCAAACATTAATCGTAATTTTGCCTCGATCGGTAAACTTAGCAGCATTGCTCACCAAATTCAACAGCGCTTGTCGCAGCTTCGACGAATCCGAGTAGATCGTGCCAATATTGCGATCGCAATTGACGATCAAAGTATTGCCATTTTTCCCTAGCGTCGGTTGAACAGTAGTGACAACCTGCTCGATCAAATCCCACACCTCAAAAGTCTCCAAGAAAAGAGTCATCTTTCCTGCTTCAATTTTAGAAATATCCAGGATGTCACTAATAATGTTGAGCAACTGCTTGCCTGCCATATTAATGCTTGCCAAATCCATCACAAACTCTTCTTCGCCGAGTTCCAGAGCCTCTTCTTGCAGCAGCTCGCTGTAGCCGATAATCGCATTCAAAGGCGTCCGCAACTCGTGAGTCATATTTGCCAAAAAAGTGCTTTTCGCCCGGTTGGCAGCTTCCGCAGCATTCTTAGCGACTTCCAATTCCTCCGATCGTTCCTCTAGCTGCTGCTGCCGCACCTCCAAACCGTTGAGCAAACTGCTAATTTGCTGAGCCATTGTATTGAGAGTAGAAGATAGCACCCCGATCGCGTCATTAGAAACCACCGGCGATCGAGCCGTCAAATCACCGCTGGCCATCTGTTCGGCAGTTTCCCGCAGCAAGCCGAGATTCCGAATAATTGCTGACACCGACACAAAACCCCCTATTCCCGCGATCAAACTCAAAGCCAAAGCCCCCATCAGCCAGTGCTGAGTGCGGCTCGCCACAAACAGAGTTTGCTGCACCAGCACCGCCATTGCTGCCTCAGAAACCCCCGCAGGAGCTGAGGCAGCCTCTATTGCCAGCAAATAGTTCTTCATCTCCACAGAACCCATCCACCCGACTCCCACCGCCATCCAAGTTATCAGTACCAAGATGACAAACAGCCCGCTCAAAGACGCCCGAGTTCCCAGAGAAATACCCCTCGTAGCAAGTGCCGCCGCCCAAGGATAGCCCTTGAGAAAAGGATCAGGCCGAACCGGTGCGCCGGAATTCCAAATCTCCTCAATTTGACCGTCCAGCCTCACCTTGCCAATCCGCACTGTTTTCCAAATATGCTGAGTTTGGGCATCTATTTTTACCTTGCCCGAAGGCGCTGCAAACTCAATATTTTTAGCAGCAGCTCTGACTTTAACCACATCTGTCGAACCAGCTTTTTCTACTGCTTGCTTCCACAGGTAAACGCCCAAATAAGCAGCTTCGATCGGGTCATCCGTGACTCGATTTTCCCCGTATCTGGCTTTATAAGCCTTGACAAATTTCCGATTTTCCGGTGTATCCACCGTTTGAAAATAGTTCCAAACCACAAAATGTCCAGCAATATTGGACGGCCCGATCGCCCGCACTTCCTCTTCTGCTACGCTGACCGACATCACCGGCAAATCATCGGGTTTCACGCCAGCTTCCCGCAACTTTTGGAAAAAAGCCACATTGCTGTCCCCGTTGAGAGTGTTGAGAATCGCATCCGGTTTCACTGCTAAGATATGTGCGATCGCCTCGCCCACTTCCCTCGAACCCAGCGGCAGATACACTTCCCCCGCCAACTCTCCCCCCAGTGCCGCCAGTTGAACTTTCACAATCCGATTTGCCGTGCGGGGAAAGATATAATCCGAACCCAACAGGAAAATTTTCCGCTTCCCCTGTGCCAGCAAGTAATTCACCCCAGGCACAATCTGTTGGTTTGGGGCAGCACCAGTGTAGAAAATATTCGGACACTTTTCTAGCCCTTCATACTGCACCGGATAGAACAGCAAACCGCTGCCGTGTTCAAAAACCGGCTGTACAGCTTTGCGGCTCGCCGAAGTCCAACAGCCAAATACCACCGCCACCTGCGCTTCTAGGAGCAATTGCTTAGCTTTTTGAGCAAAAGTTTGCAAATCGCTGGCTCCATCCTCTATAACCGCTTCCAAGGGGCGTCCGAGCACCCCTCCCGCCGCATTAATTTCCTCAACAGCCAACAGCGTCGCATCTTTAACAGAAATTTCGCTGATGGACATCGTGCCCGTCAGCGAATGCAAAACGCCTATTTTGATCGGCTCACGAGTCGAGCCTGCTGCTGCGAGGGGGTTACTGCTCCTTGCTCCCATAGGGTTTTAGATAATTTTTACTAATAACAGAAATTTTAGTTCGATCCTGCACGAAGTTAGCCTTGAGGCTAAATCTTGTTTAGCAGATTATTTAACCCGATCGCCACCAAACTTGGAAATTGCTGCACCCTGTTGATTTTAACGGTCAAACTCTCAGCATAGACTTAAGTCTGGACTAAACAGCCTCCCATTTCTCTCTTCATCTTTTACCGATGTCCAAAGAGCCTCATACAACAACATTCGACACTTAATGCCATCGCGCGCGCTGCAGAACAATTCTCCCCCCTCCTCGCCGTTCCCCAACTCATTCACTGCCCGCGCCTTGCTACTCACCAAGCAATCTCACGCACTATTCCCCTTCCCCTATCTCCTTTCGGGCTAATGCAATTTTCCGTAATTTATCTTAACTATAAAACTCAAAACTCTTCACCAGCCCCTATCTCCCTTCAGACAGAGGGAAGCCGTCGTGATTTCCCTTATGATAAATATAAGGTTAACTTCTAAGTACCCTTGTTAAAAATAAATTTTGCAAACAATAGGGGAAAAACTAATGAATATTGAAGAAAAGGCGACCCACACTGGCAGCGAAAATCAAGTAACGCTACCAAAATCAAAGGAAACCTTGCTCGGCGAGGAAACAGAAAAAGCCCTCGGTCAGCAAAAACAAGAAAATGCTCAAACTATGCGCGCTGTCGAACAGTTGAAAGAAGAACTTCAGGACAGAATAGATGAAGAATGTCATCACAAGGTAAATTAAAACTAATACGACATTTGTTCGGGTGTGGGTAAGATGCGGTCTTGCCCACACCCGCCTTTTTAAGGCGAATTAAATAAAATTTTAAAAGCATAAATTCTTTTGGGTTTAAAAAAATAGTCTTGGACGCACGGGCGACCCTCCAGCAGTTTTTTACAAAAATACTTGATTGCAGCCAGCAGAAACGGTAGAAAAACAATAATTAAGTATGAAAGTCGCAGTTAGTTCAAGACTGCAAATAACTGTTCCCTATGCCATATTCCATATTCCCTATTCCATTTGTTATTTATTCTTTCTTCCTAGAGGTAGAGTGCAACGCAGCTCCTAGTTACCTATGATGAGTTCATTAAGTAAAAAACGTCAAATTAGATACAGATAGGGAGAAACCCATGACCACTAAAGATAGAGCAAATGCAACTGGCGACAACATCGCAGGCAAAGCTCAAGAAGCCCTAGGTAATGTTACTGGCGACCCGAAGGATAAAGCAGAAGGCAAAGCCAAGCAGGCAAAAGCTGAAGCTGGTCACGCCATCGAAGATGTAAAAGATGAGCTCAAAAAGAAACTAGACTAAGCCTAATACTAATTGAGAGGGTCGAGCAACCTGACCCTTTCAAGTATTCAAGTTGTTTTCAGAAGGGAGGAAAAAAGGTGAGTTTATTGCAGCAGAGTCGCAAAATGATTGCGGGCTTACTCTTGGTTTTAATGCTGGCTATTACGACTGCCTGCGCGCCCAGCGTTTCAGCCCAAAAACCGACTGATGTACCTGTAGCAATTGGTGGCAGTCAGGGTTATTACGCGCAGCTAGAACGTGGCAATACCGCCGCAGGTCAAGATTTTGGTCAATGGGTAACAAAGACGGCTCAGGGCTTGGTTCAGGATGCTTACGTGCGCGACAATAACAAATTGGGAGTTGTAATTACCCCGCAAGTTCGCCCGACTGAAGTGAAAGATTTGGCCAAATCTTTAGCACAAGGTTTTCACCGCAATTTCCCAAATCAGGATGTAAGTGTTTTGGTTTACGCTCCTGACAAAAAACTGATTTTGACTGCTAAGTACGACCAGCAATCAAATCAGATTGAATACAAGTCTTGACCGAGTTAGCAAGCTTAAATGATAGCCGCGTAGCGGTTTAATATTCCGCAGTTTTTTGAAGGCGAAACAATCTCAATTTAAGACTGAAATGTTGTGTAGATTGGAAAAAAGTTACCATGAGTAGCAGCGATAATTACAAGCGTCAAATCATGAACGATTTAGCCCAGGGCGATCGAGAAATGATGCCGGAGACAACTGGTGAAGATTACGAAAACTTTGACGATTTTGCTCAGAGAACTTCGCCTGCTCAGCGCAAACAATTATTCGGGCGTTCCCTGAATCACGACTCCCTCCCGCCGGCTCAGTTGGAACCGGAATTGCAAAAGGCGATCGCCCAAATTAAGCCAAACGAACGCGACGATGTAGCGCGGGAATTCTTCAAGCATTTGGGCAAGAGAGGATTGGACGATCGCAAATTGGAAAAGCAGCTAGGACTTTCTACCCACCACGCCAGCCGCATGAATGCTGACGATGTTACCAAGTTGGCCTCGTTCACCTATCACAATCACCCGGATATTTTCCAAGAAGTGCTGGCCGAACAGCCAAGTTTGATGAAGTTTTTGGGAAATCCAGTTGTTGCAGGTATTTTGGGAATAGTTGCTGCTAAATGGCTCAACAACCGCAAATAATCTTGGATTCAGACAAGCCTAAAACCGGATAATACGTGCAGCCAATAAAAGGACGATCGCCTGGGCGATCGTCCTTTTATTTTATATAGCCATCCTAAATCATTTGTGAATTTCTTACTCCCTCCCCTTGATAAGGGGAGGGTTGGGGTGGGGTCAAAAAT